>CAZNEL010000008.1:0-2865 GCA_964572285.1 uncultured Dehalococcoidales bacterium
TGGTAACTATGTTTAGTATAACGTTCATATATTAATAAGATACAAGGAGGTAAAAAGATGAAACCAGTATTGATTGTAGATGACGAAGCTACTATGAGGGAATCTCTCCGAGATTGGCTAACCGATAGCGGTTACCTCGTAAAGACTGCCGAGGAAGGCGAAGAAGCGCTAGAAGCTATCACTGAGCAGGACTTCGGTATTGCCATCCTCGACCTGAAGCTGCCGGGAAAAGATGGTCTTGAGGTGTTGAAGGAGGCTAAAGCAAAGAGGCCACAGCTTAAGGGTATTATCATCACCGCCTACCCCTCATCACAGACGGCAGCGGAGGCGACAAAAGAGGGCGCTATTGGGTATTTGCCCAAACCCTTCGATCTTAATGAGCTAGAGAAGTTAGTCCGACAGACTCTGGGACCAGTTCAGGTAGAGATAAAGCCAAAAGCTATCACTGAAGAAATTGTAGCTGAACCAATCGCAGTCGAGGAGGCTAGGGTTGAGGAGGTCACAACTATTGCCAGCGAGGAAATCCCGGTTCATCTAAAACAGGGTAAAACTCATTTTGAAGCTGGTCGGTACCAGGAGGCACTCAAGGACTTTCAGGCTGTCCTTACTATTGCACCGGGGAATATCGAGACCAGAGTCTGGATCCGAAAGACAAGGGAAGCTCTGGCCACACCCAGCATTGAAGTAATAGCTGAGGGAGAAGCTGCTCCTGTTGTAACAGAGGTTAGACCAAAGGAATGTCTGTGGATGAAGATGGGGATGGTTTCTCACCGTATCTGCACCAGAGACTATGACTGCATCAACTGTGAGTTTGACCAGATGATGCAGGAGAAAATGGCCAGCGGTGAAGCACCCGAGCTTGAAGCAGCAATGCAGAAACTCAAGGAGTTGCCCGGTAGCCAAAGGCTATGCCGCTATGCAATTAAGGGTGACGTCTCTTACCGAGTTTGCAGCCATCTCTTCCAATGTGCTACCTGTGAGTTCGGCCAAATGATGGAGGATGCTCTTCAACAAAAACTAACCAAGCTGGCTGCCCGACGAGAAGCTCTACGTAAAAAAGAGAAACAGGCTAAAACACAGTAATAACCTCCATGTCAGTGCATAGCTAAGAGGGTATGCTATTGCTATCAGACATATGCGTTGTATCATAAAGTTAAAGAATGTATAATATACAGTAAGAGTGGATACCCTGGGGACTTTACAAGGAGGAAAGCTATGGAAACCCGGACAAGGAAGATTCTACTCGTAGAAGATGAGGCTGTCGTGAGAGAAAGTGTGCGGGATTGGCTTGTGGAGGATGGATATGATGTAGAGTGCGTTGGGACCGGGGAGGAAGCCTTAGAGAGAATCAAGGAGGAAGAGTTTGGCGTTGTCGTTCTTGATCTAAGGTTACCAGGCGTCGATGGACTGCAAGTATTCGAGCATGTCAAAGAAGTGACACCCGAAACTAAAGGGATAATCATTACTGCCTACCCTTCAAAAGAAACGCAGGAAAAGGCAAAAAGGATGGGACTCCTTGACTATCTGCCTAAGCCTTTCAAGGTTGAAGAGTTGGAAAAGATAGTCAGTGGGGCGCTAGGAGAATTAGAAGAGAAAAAATTAGATACAAAGCATGTCTGGTTGGAACTCGGGGCTGTTTCTTTTCGCGTGTGCACTCACGGCTATGAATGTGGTTCATGTGCCTTTGCTCAGGACATACAAGACAGATTTGGAACCATCGCAGTGATTGGTGAAAATGAAGTCGCCAGACTCAAGCAATTGCCTGGGAGCCAAAGGCTATGCCGCTATGCGTCGGTGCATTTTGTTCCAAAGGAAAAATCGCACTGAGGCTCAATATGGCAGGTCTAACATGTCCTCAAAGGAAGACACGCTATTCTCGTCAGCCTATGCTACTGCCAATGCAAGGCTGTTGGCGGCGGAAGCGTTCTAGCTAGAGTGCCTATTCTAGACATATGATAAACAGTCTAAAATATAGAAGCCACTGGGTTATATAAATATGGTCAGTAAACCGATTTTGATTGTCGACGATGAGCCAATAGTGCAAGAGTCAATCAGGGATTGGCTTAAGGATGCTGGCTACCAGGTAGCGACAGCTGAGAGTGGCGAGGAAGCACTGGAACTGATTGAGCAACAGGACTTCAGTGTTATGATTGTGGATGTGAGGCTACCAGGGAAAACCGGGATTACGGTGTTAAAAGAGGTTAAGGCACTAAGGCCAGAGATAAAGTCAATTATTATAACTGCTTACCCCTCAATAGAGTTGGCAGCTGAGGCGATGAAGCTTGGTGCTATCGATTATCTAATCAAGCCCATTGCCCCTGATGACCTGGAAAGACTTATCAGAGAAACCCTTCTTAAATGCGAGGGCAAATAATAAGGAGGCCACAGAAATGCTAGAAAACTCGGTTTTAATTGTCGACGACGAACCAATAGTACGAGAGTCAATCAGAGATTGGCTTAAGGACGCTGGCTACCAGGTAGCGACAGCAGAGAGCGGCGAGGAAGCCCTGAAAATGATTGAGAAACAGGACTTCAGTGTTATGGTATTGGACGTAAGATTGCCAGGACTAACTGGGACAATGGTACTGGAAGAGGTAAAGGCACAAAGGCCATGGATTAAGTCTATTATCATAACTGCTTATCCCTCCGAGCAAACAATATCTGAGGCAAAAAAACTTGGTGCCATCGATTATCTAATCAAGCCCATTGCCCCTGACGACATGGAAAAACTCATTCGCGACACTCTTGACTCAGTAGGCCAAGAGCCGACAGTTACTACTAAGGTAGAAGTACCACCGAAACCCCCCACCGTAGAAGAGGTTGCCGTCAAGAAATCCTTCGTTATTACCAAAGGCAACCTGAAAT
>CAZNEL010000008.1:2965-33266 GCA_964572285.1 uncultured Dehalococcoidales bacterium
GTAGAAGAGGTTGCCGTCAAGAAATCCTTCGTTATTACCAAAGGCAACCTGAAATCTATAGTAGAAAATCTGATTAAAGAGACAGAGCTAGTCGGGGTAAAATCCAGGCATGGTAAATATGTTTACAATAAGATAACAAGTTTTGAGGAACTCCGTCTCGACTACGATGTCACCATTGCCCCCCCCACCAAATATTTCCTGCCGGCCAAGGAAACTCTCCTCAAGTTCAAACTAGGAAACGAATCAAAGATTTCACCAGTAGCAGAAACCACTCCCAGAGTTATCATCGGTATGCATCCCTACGATATTAAGGCCATCGAATTACTGGACGAGGTATTCATAGATACCAACCCTGACCCCAATTATATCGCCCGTCGGCAAAATACCACTATCATCGGGGTTGATTGCCTTAACCCATCTCCCAATTCTTTTGCCCCCAGTATGGGAACTCATCTGACCAAATCAGGTTTTGATCTGTTACTTACAGATATCGGTACTGGCTATATGGTAACAGTGGGGTCAGAAAAAGGAGCCGAGCTTCTAGCACAATATGCTCAGTTAAGAGAACCCACCGGTGATGAGATAGCAAAACAACAAAAGCTGCGAGACAAGGCATTAACCAAATACAAACTCTCTCTTGATATACCCAAGGAAAGGTTGCCGAAACTATTGCAAGATAGCTACGATGACCCGTATTGGGAATCCAGAAGCGAAACCTGCCTTAGCTGTGGCTCCTGTGTCATGGTATGCCCTACCTGCTTTTGCTTCGATGTCAAGGACGAGGTATCACTGAACCTGGTAGATGGAGAACGCTCACGTCAGTGGGATGGCTGTATGCTGATAGATTTTGCCAAGGTAGCCACCGGTGAGAATTTCCGTCATGACAAAGCCAGCCGGTTTCGGCATCGCATATTCCGCAAAGGGAAATATATTCTGGAGAAATATGGTAAGGTTGGCTGTGTCGGCTGTGGGCGATGCGCTACCACCTGTCTGGCTGAAATCGCCAGCCCATTAGAAGCTTTTAATGCCATAGCAGATTCAACCAGAATCAAAGAGGCAGCCGTACGCATAGTAAGAGAAGCAAAGGTGGAAACCGAGCTATATACACCCCGTCCCGCAGAACTAATTAAAGTAGATGAACTAACTCCAAAAGAAAAGGTCTTCGAATTTAGATTTAAGGATGGAAAGGAGCTGGGCCAAAGGCCAGGGCAATTTGTTGAAGTCTCAATCATGGGCACCGGAGAAGCTCCTATCTCTGTCTCGTCCTCGCCTACCAGAGGTAAGACTTTTCAGTTAGCAGTAAGGAACGTTGGCGATGTAACCAATGCTTTGCATAGCTTAGAACAAGGAGCCATCGTAGGCATCCGCGGCCCATTCGGCAATGGCTTCCCGCTGGAGGCTCTTGAAGGTAAGGATGTCTTATTAATAGCCGGCGGCATTGGTCTCTTTCCACTACGCTCGCTAATACAATATATCCTCGACCGGAGAAGTGCTTTTGGTAAAGTCACATTACTCTTCGGAGCCAGATCGCCAGCAGAGCGTTTGTTCCCGGATGAGATTGAGTCCTGGAACCGTAATCCAGAAATTGACTTTTACGAAACAGTGGATAGAGGGGATGAGAGCTGGCAGGGACATGTAGGCGTGATTACTACCCTCATACCAAAGGTTAATATGGATCCCAAGCAAACTATGGCCGTGGTAGTAGGTCCACCCATAATGTACCGCTTTGTTATCAACGAACTCAAGAAACGGGAGCTTCCTGATGATAATATAATCATGTCGCTGGAGCGAAGAATGAAGTGCGGCGTGGGTAAATGCGGACATTGCCAGATTAACAACATCTATGTATGTCAGGAGGGACCGGTATTTTCCCTCGCTCAACTAAGAAACCTAAGGGAGGCAGTATAATGAAGCCCAAAGTAGCATTCTTTGATTTCACCGGTTGTGAGGGATGCCAGTTAGACGCCCTTAACCTTAACGGAGAAGAAGTCATAGATCTGCTCAACGCAGTGGATATTGTCAACTTCAGAGAGGTTATGACCGAGAGGGCAGATAACTACGATATAGCCTTTATCGAAGGCAGTATATCTCGTGAGTCCGAGATACCCCGACTGCAAAAGATACGTGAACAGGCCAAAATTGTTGTCGCCCTGGGTGCCTGTGCTTGTATCGGTGGCATTAATTGCCTGAAGAACCACGTTCCCATGGAAGAGGCACTGCGAATAGTCTATGGAGAAAATGCCAAGTACTACGATACCATTCCTGCTCGACCAGCAGATGCAGTAGTTAAGGTAGACTATTATGTGCGGGGGTGCCCCCCGGTAACTGCCGAACTCGTCAAGGTAATTAAGGCATTACTGCTGGGTAAAAGCCCGGATATCCCCAATTACCCGGTCTGCGTTGAGTGCAAGATGGCTGGTAACGTCTGCGTTTTTGAGCGGGGTATGACCTGCCTCGGTCCGGTCACCAGGGCAGGCTGTAGTGCGATATGCGTCAGCAGCGGGCAGCGCTGCTGGGGTTGCCGCGGCTTAGTCGATGAACCCAACATTGACTCACAGAAAGATATACTTGAAAAGTATGGTCTCACAGTAGAGCAGGTAGTCGAAAAGTTTAAATTATTCAACACATACTCGGAGGTCGGCAAGTGACAGAGATAAATATTGATGTACACCAGATAACCCGCGTTGAGGGACACGGCAACATAGTGCTGAATGCCAAAGACGGCAAGATTGAGGAATTAAGGTGGGAGATTCCTGAGTCACCACGTTTTTTCGAGGTGATGTTCCGTGGTAGATCTTACGAAGACGTTCCCCTCATTGCCTCCCGAATCTGCGGCATCTGCTCTATTTCCCATACCACCTGTTCTATACAAGCCACCGAAGCCGCTTTTGGCATTAAGCCATCGGAGCAAACACTGCTGCTACGAAAACTTTTATACAATGCCGAAACACTGGAGAGCCATATTCTGCACATCCTTTTCCTCGCTGCACCAGACTTTTTAGGAGTAGGCAGTGTATTCCCATTGGTAGAAACACACAAGGATGTAGTACTGATGGCACTGCGGCTGAAAAAGCTAGCCTATAACCTGGCTGAAGCACTAGCCGGCAGAAAGACACACCCTATTTCTTGCATCGTCGGCGGTTTTGCCAAGCTACCCGAAATCGACGCATTAAAAGCCCTCCGCAAAAGAATTGAGGAAGCCCTGGTTGACCTTGATACAGTGGTAGAATTGTTTAAGACACTCAGTATTCCAGATTTTGTTCGGGAAACAGAATATATATCCCTTAAAGACCCTGAAGAATACGCCTTTATCAGCGGTGATATAGCCTCAACTGACGCTGGCATAGAACCGGCAAGCGATTACCTGACAGTAACCAACGAGTTCTGTGTTCCCCAGTCCACTGCCAAGTACACTAAAAACAAACGTGATTCCTATATGGTGGGTGCACTGGCTCGTTTTAACAACAATTATGCTCAGCTACTACCCAGGGCTCAAAAAGCTGCTGCAGAACTCGGCTTGAGTGCGCCATGTCATAACCCGTTCATGATAACTGTAGCCCAGATTGTTGAGTGTATCCACGTCCTGGAAAACAGCATTAACCTTATTGACCAGATAATGGCCAGAGGATTAGAAGAAGAAGACAACACGGTAAGAGTACGGGCAGGAAGGGGTATCGGAGCAGTAGAAGCGCCACGGGGCATTCTATTCCATGATTACACCTATGATGAGAATGGGATACTAACTAAAGCTAACTGCGTTATTCCTACCAACCAGAACCATAACAACATCCAAAAGGATATGGAATCTCTGGCACCAAGTATAATTAATCGCTCTGAGGATGAAATCAGGCTTACCCTGGAAATGCTGGTTAGAGCATATGACCCCTGCATATCCTGTTCTGCACATTTACTTCGAGTACACTTTAAAAAATAATCACTCTATAGCATTATTGTTTCAAAGGCGTAAGGATAACCTCCTTACGCCTCGTCTTTTTTTACAGAGCTAGGTATTGCCAGGCATATGTAGCCAGCAGTCACACCCCTAACCACTAAAGCCCAGGATAATAAATAGAGTTAAATGATAGCACCAACCACTTTGCTACCCAGTGGTATTTGTTTGGATTATTTATTGACATCTGACCAATTAAAAGCTATAATGTCAAGCAATGTATTAGGTAAAACCCTTGTTGCTATGTTTTTTAAATAGATAGGGTAAAGAAGAAAGATGCAATTTGATTTAGCCGTCAACACATTGGTATTAGTAAAGGCTCCTAGCACCCGTTTGGGGAAAATAGGCCGGGTAATCAACCAATTTGCTCAAACCCGGACACTGTATGCAGTTCAATTTGATGATAAATGCATCGGCTATTTTGAAAGGTCAGAGCTTGAGGAAAGCACAACCGAAGAGACAGCTACCCATAAAAATAAGGATAAGGAATTTCACGATACAACCGAATTAGAAACACGCCCTTGAATGAGGCAGGCCCCGGCAACCTATGAGAGATCTGATAGATTCAAAAAAACGTAACCACACTATTTGCCTGGTAATGTTATCAATAGCGCTAGCGGTAACTACCTTCTGCTTCGGAGTTGTCTATGGGCAGAGTGTCACTGAATCACAGACGCAGTATATTCCTTACATTATCCCAAAGTATCTGGATCGCGTGGAAGTTATTGAAATAGAGAAAAAAGTGGAGATTCCGCTTGAAGTTATCAGGGAAATCCCGAGCTTTGAGTTAAACCAATTTGAGTCTGAAGAACAGTTAACAGAATGGTATCAGAGCCAGTTCCCCAATCGTAGAGTAATATACGGCTGGTCATGTGTGGATTATGCTTTAGATTTACAAAGGATAGCACTGCTAGATGGATACCAGATGTCAACACAGGTTGAATTTAATAAAAAGAACACTAAGGCACACATGATTTGCTCTACTGTAATAGGTGAGAAAATCATATTTATTGAACCACAGACTGGTGAGACCTGGATAGGCGGCATTAAAGGAGGCTAAAACCCTACAAAGCATGGCCAAATCTTAGATGAGAAAATATCAGGAATAGATAGGAGACTATTTTATCCTACAATCTTTTCTTTGTATTCTTTAACTAAATCAGGGTCATATGGTGCTCTTCTTCCACTACACACTTCTCTTGGGCATAACTGACAACTCTCAAACTTAATCTCAGTTGGGAAACATATTCCAGACACAGACTTTACTGGGATCATTAAGGACTTATCGGTTAGTTTCACTCCAATTAAATCCTCAACATTACCAAAGATTGAAAACAGTTCTTTTTGTTGTGTTATTGGCCAATCTTTCAAAGACCCGGGCAGCATTTTCGACACTTGTCCAAGTGCATAATTTCTTTTTAGGTAATCCGTAAGGTACTTGATAGATGAGTTCAAAGCCATCTCCTTAATTACATCCAAACAATAATATTTCATATAACCATCAGATGGAACAGCTATCTCATCTAATTCTCTCCCACACGTCACAACATATGGAAAAACTCTTTCTACTTTATCTAGATTGACTCTGAGAACACGGCTGGTAAACCTTACACCATCAATGTAGAGCGAGTCTCCATTTTTATTCTCAACATAGGAAACTTTGTAAATAGCTTTGGGTTTAACTGTAGGCTGAACAACCTCAATCAATTCTTGGATAATTTGTTTAACATACTTATTTTCTTTATTTTGATGTAACTGTTTTAATACTTCTTCGAGATCTAATCTAATTGGGATGCTATCCAATACTTCCATAATGCTATTGGAGAGTTTTATTAATTTAAAACTCTCCTTATCAACCTCCTTGATTTCTACCAAATATTGCTCTTCTTTTAAGCTGGCTCACCGATTACAACAAACATCACTGTAGACGATCTCTGAATTCGCTCAGCACCCTGTTGCCATATCATAACCGACGTTTTAGTGTTTGTCAAAGGCAATGCAGCAAGGGGAAAACCGAAGCCTTCCTCTAGCAAAGACAAAGAGTAACGACCTCACTGAGGAGTTGAATACACATTTGTCTGCAAGCTCTGCTCGCTCCCAGCTACAACCCTTACCGTCAGAGTATTAGTATGGCATCGCCGATACTGACTTTCCGCCACGAAATTTCCAACGTAGAAACCCTCATCGCAATGACGCTCGTCGGCATACCTGACGACGCCACATCAATCACCGGGGCCCCGGAAGGGAACGGGGCAAATGGACTCATCAAGAGAGATGATAGCGCCAAACCTCTAGAATATCAACGTTCCGTCTCCCGCTCATACCCACAGGATAAACGCACCCGTTGCTATCCAATTAATAGTCGTTCTCCTCCTTAATCCCTTTTCGAGAATAAGTTGTAAATTGAAGGAGGAGGAAATGCCAGAGAAACCTAAAGACGACACCATAAAAAGCCGATTACTTGAATTACTTCAAAAAGGGTATTCGCGCAACCAATTGATAAATGATTTGAACTTTGCTGAACGCACTGTAGATAACGCCATCAAGGAGTTTAAGGAATTGTATGGGAGCGAAGAGAATAGTTCTCCCGCTCCATCGGGTAAAGACAGCTCGCTCGCCCTACGGAAAGAAAAGGAGTCTGTACTCCCCGAGTGGCTGGAAGCCGATGTTGCTGAAATCTTCGATGGCAACCTTAGGGACCGCAAGATATTCCTGACTGGAATGAGTGTTCCCATGATGGGTCTAAGGATGTTCAGTGAGACCGTTAAGCCGCTGACTAACCTTCTATCGACTTGGCAGAAAGGACAGGCAGAAGCTGCCAGAGCTATGTAGGGCAGCGGTTATGAGACTGCTCATCTGGCAGCTCAACAGGTGATATCGCAAGCGATGCCGCAGATACTGGGCGCTAATAAACCTCCCAATGGTTGTATCATAGTACCGGGCATTATAGAAGTAAAGTCCCGTCCCGTCCAGTCTCTGCCCGGTGAAATAATCTTAAGGCGTTAATCTTGCGAAGGTGGTATTACAATTGTCCAATCAATGTCATCTATCTCTTGCCAGGTAAATTCTTCAGAGTAGACCACTTCTCCATTCTTAGTCTTGCCCTCGATTAAATACTGATAGTCCTCTGTGCCTCCAGGTTGATTAGGTTCGGGCCATATCTCCAGAGTACCAATCTCTTGTGTTACACCGGGTAGTACTTCGCCATGGTTGACCCCCTGTATATAAATACTAATTGCTACATTGGACTGATTGTCTATCTTAATAAAGGTACCCGGATCACCCCAACAACTCGTCAAAAGCGAGATGAGCACAATGGTACTGACAAATATCAATGCTAGATGCATTATTTTAATTCGATATTTCATCTATGTCACCTATTAGTTATCACCAAGAATATTTTTTAACCACCCTGGGCCAGGAGTATTACCTACATACTGACCAGCAGCACGCCGGGCAATCACTTCCTCACTGTTGTATTTATAAGCTTGGCCCCACGGATCATTCACTTTAAGAGCTGCATAAACTGATCCCCTGATTCCTATTTCAGCAAAATAGCTTATCGTCCACCCTATCTCTCCGGCTTCTCGCTGTCGCATAATATGAGTGCTAGGTTAGATAGTCAGACTGAAGGCCAGTTTAAAAGTTCTACCTATTAATACCTCAGCTCCACTTCCTTTTATCAAGCCGCCATTTTACGTAGCTTCTTGAAACTCAGGCTGATATTTTACTGTACCTTTACGCCCGGCAAGTCCACCCTCATTAAGTTCCAGCAGCATCCACGCTTCATCGGGGGCCGGGAACTCACATTCAATACCCTTAGACCTCGCAGTAACAAAACCAAAGCGTGGATAATAATCCGGGTGGCCTACTACAACTATAATCTCATATCCCAACAGCCGGCACTCTTTAAGACCAGCTAAAACTAATTGTGAACCGACTCCTTTATGCTGGTACTCTGGTAAGACTGCCATTGTAGCAAGGGCTACTGCTCCAAAGCTCGATCTCTTTGACTCTACCGCTACCGGGCTAAACGCAATATGCCCAACCACCTTATCGTTCTCAACGGCAACTAGCGAAATAGCTAGTTTAGCCCGTTTACGTAGCTTTTCAACAATTTCTGCCTCCGCATTTCGTCCAAACGCCTGCTCATTGATATAGCGGATAGACCTTACATCTTCAGATGTTTCTGGCCGAATAGTTAACATGCTAAAACTTCCCCTTGGTATCTCAACCCCACCAAATCCCATCCGGAAATAATAACGCTAGAACTTATCCCGACTATCCAGCAGTATTGTTACCGGGCCATCATTGTAGATTTCTACCTGCATATATTGCTGAAATCGTCCGGTTTCCACCTTTAATCCAGTGGCTCTAACCTGTTCCACGAAATACTGGAATAGTCCCTCAGCCCGTTCCGGTGGTGCTGCCTCGATAAAACTAGGCCGTCGTCCTTTCCTTGTATCAGCCAGCAGAGTAAACTGGCTCACCAGTAACAATTCACCTTTAATATCCAGAGCCGAAAGATTAAATCTACCTTCTTCATCAGCAAAAATGCGCATGTTAACCGTTTTTTGTACCAGATACTGCGCATCTTTTTCTGCGTCCCCATCAGCTACTCCGACAAAGACCACCAGCCCCTTGTCTATCCGGCCTACTACTTCACCGGTCACACTAACTGAGGCTTCATTAACTCGCTGGAGTAGCGCTTTCACTACTGTTTTCCTTACCCTTTACAGGGAATTGCTTCTTATTTTCCCCTGACTCTGTCACCTGACTTTTACGATTATCCGTAATATAAAAGCCACTGCCCTTAAAGATAATAGGAACCGAGTGAATAACACGACGTGATTTTCCTTCACATTCGGGACACACTGCTACCGGTTCCTCGTCAAACCTTTGCCGTCTTTCAAAAAGACAATGGCAGGCTTCACACTCATACTCATAGATAGGCACCATTTCACCTCACAAAAGAATTCTCCTACACATTTTACCGTAGTAGCCCCACTAAGGCAAATTAGAAAATTGGTTACCAACTATCCCTTAGTCCTCTTTGCATAGAGGGCCCAGCGCAAATAGCGGCTGACTATGGGCTTGCGCCCATCTAGAAGAACCCCGCCTCTATCTATACAGAGTACACAGAGAGTGGAGGAGACTAAGAGTTGACACAGCTGTGCAATTATGATTAGAATAGTGCACCTGACTACTATTGAGGTGTGCAGTGAAGTTAACGATTATAGGTTGTGGGCAGTGTGGCGGCCGGATTGCTGACGAGTTTGCCCTACTAGGCAAAGCAACACACGCTCAGCGCAAAATTGAAGCAGTTACTAACGTCTTAGCTATCAACACAGATATTGCCGATTTGAGTGGACTATCTCATATAGGGTCCGATTACCAGCACAGGATTCTCATCGGGTCCCAGAAAACAGGGGGCCATGGTGTGGGTAAAATGAATGAGGTGGGGGCTGAAGTCGCCAGAGAAGATGGCGACAAGGTCTTGGAAAGTGTCAGCCAAACACACCGCTTTTTTGAGACAGACGCATTCCTGGTAATTGCCGGTGCTGCCGGCGGAACCGGCTCCGGAGCTCTGCCGGTAATAACACAACTCTTAAAAGAGCGTTATATCCACAAACCGGTATATAACCTGATAGTTCTCCCCTTTAGATATGAAGAGATGACCGAGGAAAGGTCTATTTATAATGTAGGCACCTGCCTTAAATCTTCCTACCTGATTGCCGACGCTGTATTTTTGGTTGATAATCAAAGATTTATTAAAAAAAACGTACCTATTAGTAACAACCTGGCTAAAATAAACTATCAGGTAGTTAAGCCCTTTTATAACCTGCTCTGCGCCGGAGAAGAGATAAACTCCAAATATATCGGGTCAAAGGTGCTTGATGCCGGAGACATCATACAGACTCTGGCCGGATGGTCGGTCATTGGCTATGGCGAAGTAAAGCTACCACGGATCAGGCTTCTCGGTGAAGACAAGATTCACTTTAGGGACAAAGTTTCTGGCACCCAAAAGGGAGCCCAGGCGATGGATAAAGCCATCGGCGAGTTATCGCTCAAGTGCAACGCTGCCGATGCCAGAAGAGCCCTGTATCTCCTGACAGGACCACCTGAAGAAATGAGCATGGATCTGATAAACGAACTCTCATCCTCTTTAAAGAATATAGCTACCGAGGCTATAATACGGAGTGGTGATTATCCCAGGGATAAGGGCTTATTGAGTGTTACCGTTGTTCTATCTGACCTTGTTAACTCAAGGAAAGTGATGGGGTATTTTACTAAAACTATCAATTATATCTCTCTTACCAGGAGAAGGCGTGGAGAGACAGAGCATGAACACAGAGGAATTGACGAGGTTTTCAAAGACATACCCTCATTACTGTAATTAACCAACCTAAAGCCATATACAAAATGCGCCAGTAAACCCGGGCTTACTTACTTTGCCTTATCACCGTGGAAAATCTTCCAGGTTTGCTCTGAAGTTTCTCTCGAAATATTCCAGGCTTGCTCTATGGCTTCCTTACGCTCCCCTAGCACTTGCCTTACACTCTCCTGGTAAACATCCACGGCTTTTTCTCTGGCCTTCTTATATGCTTCTTCGGCTTCGAACTCAGCCTTTTGACGATCTTTCAAAGCCTGCCCCAAAGTCTCTTCGCAGATAGTATCAGCCTTCTGTTCAGCTACTTTATAAAGCTTCTCCCTTTGCCTTTCTCTTTCCCGATAAGCTGTAGCTGCCTTTCTTTGAGCTTCCACATAGGCTGTTTGAGCTATCTCAAGTTGTCCCAGAACTTCACTAAAAGGGTCAGTAATTTGCTCAGGAACCATAGTTTCCGGTTCCAAGGATTGCTCTTCTGTTTGTTTAACAGCCCTTTTTATCTGTTCCTTTTCACTGACCATGAAAAAATACCTCCACAAATCCTGATTCCCAACTTTATTTACCAGTAACACATTTTAAAACCGGTTGCTGTCCACCGCAATAGTATATGCTAATACAGCTTGTTGCCATACATACTTTTTTAAGTCTATTCATCCTCTTCCTCCTCTTCCTCAAAACCCCGGTCCTTATTAGACGCATACATCTTGGCCAAGTACTTCAAACGGGTATCCATCCTTCTCTTAACATCCCTGGCTTCTTTATCTTTATTTATGTCAACCTCTGCTATGTTTAGTGATTCACCAAAGGTCCTTGCCAACGACTCGGCTTTATCCTCGAAAGCTTCATCTGCTTCCTCACAATTGACGTCATCTACCCGGGGTATATTCATCGTGATATCGGCAGCTTGCTTGGCTATCTGTTTACCAGTTTTATCTATTTTACCAGTGCCGCCCATTAATTCCTGAAATGCCCTTACTGACATCTCTGCCGCTTCTGCAGTTGCTCTTTTGGATGCTTCAGTAGCTTCCTTGCTCGCCCTTACCGATTCTTTAGCAGCCTTCTTAGCCGATTCGCTCACCTTCTCAGCCCTACTTATTGTTTCCTGTGATGCCCTTATTGATTGTTCAGCTGCTTCCTGGGCTGATTTACTTGCTTCCTCAGCCCTGCTTATTGCTTCCTGTGATGCCTTCATCCACGCCATAGCACTCGCTGTTGTCGTCTGGCTTATTTCCTGAGCTTTAGCAATAGCGTCTTGTGATGCTTTTATTGAGATCTCAGCAGTATCGTTAGCCGCTCTTATCGATTGCTCAGTCACCTCCCGGGCTGATTTACTTGCTTCCTCAGCCCTGCTTATTGCGTCTTGTGATGCTCTTATTGATTCTGCAGCCATTTCCCTGGCTGTCTTGCCTGTCTCCTCAGCCCCACCCGCCGCTTCTTCAGCTAATCTCCTCGCTTCTTCCGCAGTTTCCTTGGCTGAGTTCCCTGCTTCCTCGGCCTTAGAGATAGCTTCCCGTGATACCCGTATTGATTCCTCAGCCATTTCCTTGGCCAGTTTTATAGATTGTTCAGCCGCCACCCAGGCTGATTTTCCTGCCTCCTCAGCCTTTATCGCCATTTGTGCAGATACCGTTGTTGCTGCTTCAACGGCTGCTTTGGCTGACTCACCTGCTTTCTCAGCACTAGTTATTGCTTTCTCAAAGTTTTTTTTGTATGCCTTAGCCGTCTCATCAGCCGATTTAGTTGCTTTCTCAGCCCTTCGTACTGCTTCCTGCGATGCCTTTGTTGTTAACTCAGCCATATCTTTAGTCTGTCTGCTTGCTTCCTCAGCCCTGCTTCTAGCATCCTGTGATATTCTTATCGATATCTCAGCTGCCTCCTTGGCAGCTATACTTGTCTTTTCAGCCCGGTTTATTGCTTCCTGTGATATTCTTATTGATTGCTCAGCTGTCTCCTTGGCAGATTTTGCTGTTCTCTCAGCTTCATGTACTGCTTCCGCAAACGTTGAGACCAGGGCTTCAGTAATTTCTTTAGTTGATTTTATCGTCTCTTCAGCCCTGCCTATCGCTTCCTCAAAGGTTCTCTTCAACGCCTCAGCCATCTCCTCAGCCGATTTGCATACCTCCTCGGCCTTGGCCACTGCTTCTTGCGATGTTCTCGATGCTGATTTAGCCGTCTCTTTTGCCCGTTTGCCTACCTCCTCAGCCCTGTTTATCGCCTCCTGTGATACTCTTATCGATGTCTCAGCAGCCTCCCTGGCTAATTCACCCAGTTTCTCAGCCCTGGCTACCGTTCCCTCAAACGTTCCGGTATCGCACGCTGTGCTCTCTAGAACTTCAGAGGAGATGTTGTCTAGTGTTCCGACCTCAGGAGATTTAACTTTTCTACTACCCATAACTTTGTACCTCTGCCTATTCTACAATAGGTTGTTTAGTTTATCAATAGTCATTTCTTGGCTCAAGGTTTATGCCCACATGTATGAGTAATGCTGTGGGAAACAATCAGGCCACAATGTTAAGCACTACGGTTCACCCCACATGCACGAAGAACAATATTCATTCCCAGTTCATTAATTGGATAGGGAACTGCTGCGCTACAGAGCAAACTTAGTTAAGATACAAACTACAATAAAGAACGAGACCCATATCTGGAGGAACCATTGCCGTGGGTAATGACAACACATTTTTCAATGTCCGTCGTTTCCTACATCCTATCTCTTATTCTTCTTACTATAATTATTTGTCTGAAGTTAACCCATAATCAAGGACAGAATCGCCTTTTCAGTATGGAGCCGATTCTCGGCTTCATCGTAGATAACAGACATAGGACCGTCTACTACCTCGGCCGTGGCTTGCATTCCCCTTCGTAAGGGCATACAGTTCATAAAGATAGCATTCTTAGCAGCAATATCAAAATGCCTCTCATTAATACACCAGCTAGCAAACGGCTCACGTAATTTTGCATCTTCATCTTTGTTTGAAACTGACCCCCAGTAGGTAGCTAGAATGACATCGGCATCCTCGCAGGCTTCATCAAGACTACTTGTTATCTCTATTGTCGCCCCAGACTGCTCAGCCCGCCTTTTAGCCTCGTCCATATATTTCGAGTCCAAATCAAACCCGGGCGGGTAAGCAAAAGTCAGGTGCATCCCTAAGGTAGCTCCGGCTAAAGCTGTACTGTGAGCCATTCCCGGGCTTACCCAGTGGTTATATTGTACCCAAGGAACCGCTATCTTCTTTTTCTTAAAATCAGAGCCAAGCTTTTCCATTATGGTCATGATATCTGCCATCGTTTGGCAAGGGTGCTCCTCGTCATCAAGGGCATTAACCAGCGGTATACTAGCATTATCAGCCATTAACTCTAGGGTCTGACGACACTCACCATACTTCAACGTGGGGAACGGTGCTGGCAACCGAGCGAGGCGAACTACCAACCCGTTCAGGTAGCGGGAGAAAACCTGGGCAGTATCAACCCAGTTTTCCGATAGATGGCCCTGTATCGTTTCAATACCGAAATATTGAGCATGCCCACCTAATTGAGACATCGCCGTTTCAAAAGATGCTCGCGTTCTGGTGGATGGGCTACAGAACAGCATACCTAAATTCTTACCCGCTAAAAGGGGGGTGGGTTCCCCGCTGGCCAATTTCATCTTCAAGTCAAATGCCAGATTTAGAATCGTCTCCAAGTCTTCCCTGGAATAATCCAGCAAGGTTAAGAAATCTCTGCCCTTTAGTTTATTCATCTAGTGTCCTCCTTCTATCGCAAAGTATTATAAACTTACTTCTTAATCCCAAACACTACGTTAGGAAGCCACAAGGCCAGCTGAGGAAATACCATGACAAGAACAAGGGCAACCAACTGGATGCCGACAAAGGGCACGATGGAGCGGTAGATATCCCCCATACTTATATCAATACCAGTTTCTCTTTTTATGAAGGGGGTAATCCCCCTCATAAAGAACAAGTTGAAGCCAAAGGGTGGCGTGAGGTAAGACGTTTCTATCGTCAGTACATAGAGAATGCCAAACCATAGCGGGTCGAAGCCCAGGGTTCGAACCACCGGGAAAAAGACGGGAGTAGTGATAGCCAGGATACCAAAGTTATCAAGAAAACACCCCAGGATAACCCAAATAAATACCATGATTATGAGAGGCCCCCAGCGACCTCCCGGTAACCCCAATAGCACCTTTCCTATAAGTTCATCAGCTCCTACAGCAATATAGGCAACGGAAAGACAACAAGCCCCGAAGATAATCCACATCACCATGGCACTAAGACGAATAGTCTGGTCGCAGGCTTCCTTGAACATTCGCCAGTTAAACCTGCCGTAAACAGCGGCACAGATAATGCTGCCAAAAGCACCGATACCCGCAGCTTCGGAAGGTGTAGCCATACCGGCAAGAATCGATCCCAGAACAGCGACTATCAATAAAACAGGCAGGATTACTGCTCTTAAGGAGATGAGTTTGTCTCTCCAGCTAGACCTCATTTCTGATGGTAACGCCGGAGCCAGATTTGGCTGCAAGAAACTTCTTATCAGTATATAGATAATGAACAGGGAGGAAAGGATAAGCCCGGGTATCATCCCACCGGCAAAGAGTTTACCCACCGACAGCTGTCCAAACAGGGCAAGGACTATCATTATGATGCTGGGAGGGATGAGGACCCCCAGAGCCCCACCCGCCTGGACGGAGCCCATGCCCAATTCCTTCTCGTAGCCACGCTTAAGCATTGAGGGGACAGCAATGAGCCCCATACTGACGGTGGCAGCGGCGCTGATGCCGCTCATAGCAGCGAATATAGTGCAGATTATTACGGTTCCTACAGCTAAGCCGCCTCTTAATGGGCCAAACCAGCGATACATCATCTCATAGGCATCGTCAGCCACTCCTGACCTTTCCAACACATTGGCCATAAAGATAAATAGAGGAATAGCAACCAGGATAAAGTTGGTCATCTTGCCGAAGATATCCAGCGCCACGGCAGGTAACGCCGATATGTCCCACAGGAACACGATAAATATTACCCCAATCCCCCCTAAGGTGAAAGCCACGGGTAATCCCAGGGCGAGAAGCAGTACCATGGAGCCAAAAAACAATATGGTAATAAGCTCTATACTCATCCTGACTTACTCCTACCAATGCCGATAGCCGTCGTGAAGTCACGGATGAACTGAGCTATTCCCTGCAGCAAAAGCAGTGATGCCCCTATGGGTATCATCATCTTGACCGGGTAGACAGGGGGATTCCAGAGCGAACCTGTGGTTTGCCGGATCTCGACGGAATGCCAGGCATACTGGCTCCCTTTCCACACTAGCGCCACAGCAAAACAAAAGAAAACTAGGGAGGTAAATACATCCAACGCAGCTTTTACCCTGGGCGAGAAGCGGGTGTAAAGTATGTCCACAGCAACATGCGAGTGGTATAGAATGGCATATCCGCCGGCCAAGATGACATAGGTACCGAAAACAAAGCCAATTGCCTCAAAGCTCCATGCGGTGGGTGCATCTAAGCCGTACCTCATTACTACTGTAAAAACTACCATCAGCGTTAAAGCGGCGATGAGGAACATAACCCCCTTACCCACCTTGTCATTGAGCTTATCAATAAGGCCTAAAGCAAACTCCAGCTTCTTCATCAAGAATCCTGCCTACTCTACGGGGTGGACACTTTGCCCACCCCGTAGATTGGTCATGTCTTACTACTAAATGCGCCCCAAGCCTGTGAGGTAATCCTTGTAAACTTGAGCACCTCTAGCAAAATAATCGTCGGTGCTAGCTTTCTGGTCAAGATAATATAAGGATCTCTCCCTGAACTTAGCGATTGTCTCATCAGTCCATATTGACTTGGTGACCCCGTAGTTCTGCGACATGTCTTCCCAAGCTGCCATGTCGTCCTGATAGAAGGCGGCATAATAGTGAACAAAAGCCTCCTCACCAGCCATATCAAGGATAGTCTTGAGGTCATCAGGCAAAGAGTTATAAAGTTCTAGGTTGATAAGAAAGCCGGTGCCAAGTATGGGCAAATCTGGCGGCAATACATAGTATTGACATACTTCATGAAGCCCAAAGTCATAGAAGTCAGCTAGAGGACTCCAGCAGCAAGCGTCAATTACGCCAGTAGCCAGCGCAATGTAAATCTCCTCAGCAGGGACTTGAACCACAGAACCTCCTAGCTCTTCGTAGATATTCCCGAGTGTGCCGAAGGTCCTTATCTTGAGCCCTTTTACATCACTTTCCTTTGTTAATTCCTTGGTTGACATCATGTCCCGTAGTAGGGACCGGTATGGTAGGCGATGTAGTGTAGATTATGTTCGGCGTAAGCCTCCCTCATAACATCGTTAAGGCCAAAGTTCCTTTGCAGGGTGAGAAATTCAGGAATACTCTCTAAAAGCCACGGCCAGCCGAATAACAGCTCAGCTGAGGGTATCGAACCCATGTCATAGGTGCTAGAACTGTAACCCATCTCAATTATCCCTTCTCCGACAGCTCCGTGGACTTCAAAGCTGGGTACTAACTCACCGGCGGCGAAGTGCTTGATCTGGATACGCCCGCCAGATGCCTGTTCGACCGCCTTAATATAGGGCTCAGTACGCTCGACATAGCTGGTACTCCCGGCAGGAGCATAATCCTGGAGTTTCCATTGATAGACCTCCGCTGTCGGGGACGGTGCTGGTGTAGGACTTGGGCTTGGCGATGGAGATGGCGTTGGAGACGGCGTCGGTGCCGGCGTCGGTGCCGGTGCAGCACAAGCTGCCAAAAGAAGCGAAGTTCCTAATACTAAAGCAAGTAAAACAGTTAAAATCCTCGCTTTCAATTTGATAACCTCCTTATAAAATTTAGTCAACCGGGTATTTAATATAATCACCTCATTGCTCACCTCCTATCTTAATACTCATTGGCCTTCTGTCCTAGTCATTCAGACAAGCCTCCTAGCATCACAGCAATACAAAAATAGAACTATACAGCTTGTCAATACATAGTCAGACATAGTTTTGAAATTAAGTGAAATTATCAAATTTTCAGTGTATAATAGGTTACAGAGAGATAGAGAGATTATCAAAAGTCACTGATAGGTCTAAAAAGGAGAAGGTTATGGAAGATAGAGTTGCTATCTTCATAGATGGCAGTAATCTATATCATGCTTTAAAAAGTAACTTTAGGCGTAACGACCTCAACTTTACCGAGTTTGCTAACAGACTCTGTGGCTCGAGACGTTTGTTCCGAACCTACTATTACAACGTGTTACAGGACTCAGCTCAACGTCCCGATGGCTCCAGGGAACAACAGGAATTCCTTGGTATCCTCCGTAAGACACCATACCTAGAAGTTCGCCTAGGGACTACCAAGATAGCACAGGGAATACCTGTTGAAAAGGGCATAGATATTATGTTGGCCTCGGACCTGCTGTATTTCGCCTGGAACAACTTCTACGATGTAGCCGTCTTGGTAAGTGGAGATGCTGATTTTGCTTATGCGCTACAAGCCGTAAAGAACATGGGGAAACATGTTGAGGTTGCCTACTTTGAGAGCGGAATATCTAAGGACCTGTTAGATGCAGCCGATAACCGACATCAGTTAGACCAGGGGTTCTTCCGTGGTTTGTGGGTAGGTAAACGTCATGGCAAACGCAAACCAGTTGGCAAAGAAGGAACCAAGACTGACCGAGGTGGCGGGTTAATCTCTTCACCTGAACCAAATACCCACAACAATACTCCACACCAGTAGCCAGATTTTAGAAACGACTACACCCCAAAAACCTCTCCGGGGATTAGTTTGTTAAATTACTTCGATTTGGCTTGTTTTGGTGAGATACTTGTGTTATTATGCAACTAGGCGAATATGACCACAGATAAGGAAAAGGCACTAGAGTTAGCTATAAGCCAAATCGAAAAGCATTTTGGCAAAGGTTCCATCATGAAGCTGGGTGAAGCAGCTGTTGCTTCACCAGTAGATAGTATATCCACCGGGTCACTGGCCTTAGACTTGGCCTTAGGCATTAATGGTATCCCCAAGGGACGGATTGCTGAAATATTTGGTCCTGAATCATCGGGGAAAACCACCTTGGGTCAGCATATAATTGCTGAGGCGCAGAAACGAGGCGGCTTGGCTGCCTATATTGACGTGGAGCATGCGTTAGATCCCGCCTATGCTGCTAACTGTGGTGTCAAAATTGATGACTTGCTTATCTCACAACCGGATACGGGGGAGCAGGCACTGGAGATTACCGAGGCACTGGTCAGAAGCGGTGCTATTGATGTAATCGTAATTGATAGTGTCGCTGCCTTGGTGCCCCGGGCTGAAATCGAGGGGGAGATGGGCGATACTCATGTTGGCTTGCAAGCCCGCTTAATGTCACAAGCATTAAGAAAACTGGCAGCCGCTATTGGCAAATCAGGGACAGCGGTAATATTCATAAATCAGTTGCGAGAAAAGGTAGGTATCGTTTTTGGTAATCCTGAGGTAACACCAGGTGGCAGGGCCCTTAAATTTTATAGCTCGGTACGGATAGACTTGAGACGAATTGAAACTCTTAAGCAAGGAAATGAAGCAGTAGGTAACCGCGTCAGAGCTAAGGTGGTCAAAAATAAAGTTGCCCCTCCATTTAAAAGTGCCGAGTTCGATATAATGTTCGGCCATGGGATAAGCAGAGAGGGTGACCTTATCGACCTTAGTGTAGAACGGGAAATAGTAAAAAAGACTGGAGCCTTTTTCTCATTTGGTGACATTCGCCTGGGGCAGGGAAGGGAAAATGCCAAGAAATATCTAAGTGAACATCCCGAGCTTGGCCAAGAAATTGAGCAGCAACTTAAAGCCTCAGCCGTCACCAACTATTATCCTGTCAACAATGATTGATTAGCACCTTTAATACGTTAGGTTAATAGCTGATGATAATAAGTAAGGCTGGGGCGTAGGCTCCAGTTTTTGTATTTTAAAGGGTACAATAAAAAAGGTAGCGGCAATGAGTAAGATTACTGCACTGCATATTGGGAAGAGGCAGCAGAAACGAGTAAATATGTTCCTGGATGGCAGGTTTGCTTGTGGCCTGGAAGCTGAAGTAGTCATAAAAGAGAGTTTACAGGTTGGGCAAGAGCTATCAGCTAGTCAGATTGAAGCGCTAACCAAGTTGAATCACTTTCACCGCTGCCTTAATGCTGCTACTCACTACCTTGGCTACCGACCCCGGAGTGAGTTTGAGGTAAAGGAGCGACTTCTGCGGCGAGGCTTTGATGATAATACCATAGAGGCGGTGATAGTCAATCTGAAAGAGCAGGGGCTAGTAGATGACATGGCATTTGCTCAATTCTGGAAGGAAAACCGGGACTCGTTTAGCCCTCGCAGCCAGTGGCTAACTAAGTTAGAGCTAAGACAAAAGAGGATAGCTGACGACATCACAGGCCAAGTAATCAAGACTATTGATGATGACGATAGCGCTTATCGAGCAGCCCTGAGTAAAGCCCGCAATCTACCCCGGGCTGATTACCCGGGTTTTCAGCGCCGATTGGGTGCATACCTTAAGCGACGCGGTTTTAGTTACGAAATTATTAACAATACTATTAAACGACTTTGGTCGGAAAGGAGAGATTAGAACCAAATAGTCCCTACAGAGGTGGAGGCTAAAAGAAAGGGAGAGATAAATGGAAGTAATAGGATATTTAGCAATTTTCTTTAGCTTCATTATAGGCATCACGTTCGGAGGGATGGCTGTCTTCCTGGGACGGAGGACAATAATTAACCGTCAGCTCCGTATTGCCCAAAGAAAAGCCAGCAGAATGGTGACTGATGCCAGCCTTGAGGCTAAAGATATACTCCATGAGGCTAAACAGGAAGCGGTAAAGGTTAAAGCAGCAACGGACACCGAACATCGAGAGTCGCGAGCCGATTTGCAACGACAAGAAAACCGCCTAGCTCAGAAAAACGATACCTTAGAGCACAAGCTAGAGGCCGTAGAACACCGAGAACGCAATCTACTCAACAAAGAAAAGGAGATAGATTCTACACAAGCTCACCTTGGTGAAATTAAAGATAAGCAGTTAAAGCAGCTGGAGCTAATTTCAGGCATGACGAGTACCGAGGCGAAAGATTCGCTATTGGCAGCTATGGAGGTTGAGATAAAGGAGGAGGCTTCTCGGCGTCTTCGGCAATGGGATGCTAAGTTAAAAGAGGAAGCCGATATGAAAGCCCAAGAGATCCTGTCACAGGCTATCCAGCGTTCTGCCTCTGAAATTGTATCGGAAACGACGGTTTCCGCTGTTCCCCTCCCCAGTGATGAGATGAAGGGTCGGCTTATCGGACGAGAAGGCCGCAACATCAGAGCTTTGGAGCAAGCTACCGGTGTTGACCTAATTATTGATGACACCCCCGAAGCAGTGACTCTATCCAGCTTCGACCCGGTGCGACGGGAGATAGCCCGCGTAGCGTTAAACAAACTTATCCTGGATGGTCGTATCCATCCGGCTCGTATTGAAGAAGTAGTAGCCAAAGCTAAAGAGGAAGTAGAGGCTACTATGCAGACTGCCGGAGAGCAGGCAGCGTATCAGGTGGGAGTACCCGGACTACGCCCCGAGTTAATAAAAATACTCGGTCGACTTAAATATAGGACCAGCTATGGTCAGAACGTCTTAGCGCATAGCATTGAGACAGCTCACCTATCTGGTATGATAGCTACCGAACTAGGCGCCAACCCTGCCATAGCCAAGAAAGCCGGACTCCTTCATGACATTGGTAAAGCAGTAGACCGCGAAGTGGAAGGGACTCACGCTGCTATTGGTGCCGACCTGGTTAAGCAATGGGACAAATCTTCTGAGGTGGCTCAAGCCGTTGCTGAACACCACGGTGAGTCCGGCACTACTAGTATCTTGGGTTTTATCGTCGCTGCTGCTGATGCCATCAGTAGTGCCAGACCTGGAGCCAGACGTGAGTCTTTAGAGAACTACCTAAAGCGTCTAGAGGCACTGGAGTCTATCGCCAATGGCTTCAAGGGAGTGGAGAAATCCTTTGCTATCCAGGCCGGTCGTGAAATCCGCATTTTGGTCAAGCCAGAAGAGATTGATGATTTAGGGTCAATGAGACTTGCCCGAGATATTGTTAAGAAGATAGAGGAGGGTATGGACTACCCCGGTCAGATAAAAGTAACCGTACTCAGAGAAACAAGAGCCGTAGATTATGCTAGGTAGGAGGTATGAAAAAGAAGGAAAGACAGATCTTGGTGAAGTAGTTCTTTCCTTCTTAAAGAACCAGTGCAAATATTAATGATTGGTGATATAATTGGCAGACCTGGCCGGCAGGCGATAAGAGAGCTTCTACCAAACCTCCGGCAGCAATATGGGCTAGATTTGGTTATTGCTAACGCGGAGAATGTCGCCGGAGGTTTCGGTTTGACTCTAGCCACGGCTATGGAACTACTGAATGCTGGTGTTGATGTGCTGACCTCAGGTAATCATATCTGGGCTCAGCAGGAAATCATCTCCCACCTTGACGGAGATATGCCAATCCTGCGTCCACTAAATTATCCCTCCGGAGTGCCCGGTAGGGGATATCTAGTCAACAGGCAGACTATGGTGGTCAATTTGATCGGCCGAACCTTTATGGGTGATGTTGATTGCCCATTTAGGGCTATTGACCAACTACTAAACGAGGGTAAGCACAAGCCACGGGTTATAATTGTTGATTTCCACGCTGAGGCAACATCCGAGAAGATAGCCATGGGGCACTACCTTGATGGACGTGTCAGTGCAGTGTTGGGCACCCATACTCATGTAGGAACTACCGACACACGGCTATTCCCTCAAGGGACGGCCTATGTTACCGATGTAGGTATGACTGGCCCTATTGATTCGGTAATCGGTATGGAAACTGACGTGATAATTCAGCGCTTCCTCACTGGAATACCTCATCGGATGTCCGTAGCCAAAGGTAGAACAATGTTTAACGCAGTATCAGTAAGAATCGATGAGCGCAGTGGGCGGGCAACAAGCATCGACCGAATTTATAAGGAGGTAAGATAGTAATTGTCCAGGGTTGACCTCCATATCCATTCCACCGCTTCTGATGGTCGCCTTAGTCCAGCAGAGGTCGTCCGCCAAGCGGCAAAGAATGGGTTAAGCGTTATTGCTATCACCGACCACGACACCATAGATGGGATTGCCTCAGCCCTGATAACAGCCAAAGGCTTCCCTGGGCTCGAAGTTATACCCGGTATTGAACTGAGCACTTATGTACCTCAAGGTGAAGTCCATATTCTCGGCTACTTCATAGATTATAATGACCATGAGTTTCAAGCCATTTTAGAAGGATTACGCAACTCCCGAATCAAGCGGGCTCAAGAAATGGTTGCTAAACTGAAGAAGTTGGATATCAATATTGACTGGAAACGGGTTAAAGAAATAGCTGGAGAAGGCTCTATCGGGCGCCCCCATATCGCTCAAGCCATGCTGGAAAAAGGCTATATCAGCTCACTGAAGGAGGCCTTTGACAAGTATATCAGCCGTGATGGCCCGGCCTACGTTGAGCGGGAAAAGATGACCCCGGTTGAAGCAGTAGAGTTAATCATTAAGTTTAACGGGCTGTCAGTGTTAGCCCACCCATTCACTTCCAATAACACCAGGACGCTGGTTGCTGAGCTGAAGATAGCCGGCCTAGTAGGCATTGAGACCTATTACAAGGACTATACTACCGATAATATTAATGAGCTGATTGGCCTTGCTGATAAGTATGGTCTTATTACCACCGGCGGTACTGACTACCACGGGCTAAAACCCGCCAGTGAAACTATAATTGGCGGTGTCGATGTGCCAATGGAATCTGTAGAACGCCTTATAGCCTTAGCTAAAGACCGAGCACTAAACCTGACCGGTCTATAGAAAGCAATTTCAACGGAGGTTCCGGTGGCTATCGAGTTTGGGCTATTAATCATAGGTGCCTATCTTTTAGGTTCGGTGCCATTCGCTTACTTGGCGGCTAAGTGGTCCCGAGGGATAGACATCAGGCAATACGGCAGCGGCAATATCGGAGCCAGTAATGTACTGAGGACAACTTCAAAGTGGCTTGCTATTCCGGTTACTATCTTCGATATCGGCAAGGGTATATTAGCCGTGTGGGTAGCTCAACTAATAGGCCTCGGGACTATGGAACAGGTAGTAGTAGGTTTAGCGGCGATAGTAGGACATAACTGGTCTGTCTTTTTACGTTTTCAGGGAGGGCGTGGTATTTTTACTAGCCTGGGCGTTATTCTCATTCTATCACCCGTAATAGGACTAATAATGATAGTCATAGCTTACTCTTTAGCTCTATTTCGAAAGCTATCTCTAGGTGTTCTTATAGCACTGGGCTCTTTGCCAATACTGAGTTGGTTTCTCAGCCAGCCATTTGGTATTGAGGATAAGCTAACCATTACGCTAGGTTATCTCGCTATACTGTTAATAGCTTTATTCAGACGATTAACAGCACCACGTACCTCAGTTACAGCGTCAGTGAGTACCAGGCGATTACTGGTCAATCGCCTGCTCTTCGACCGTGATATAATAGACCGGGAAGCTTGGATACATCGGACACCGCTCCAGACTGGTTCGGCAGAACAAACCCCTGGACAAGAGGAAAAAAAAGGAAAGGATCCTCAGATAAGATGAAGTGTGCCACTCACCCTCAGGTTGAAACTAATCTCAGGTGTGGTAAATGTGGTAAACCTATATGTCCCAAGTGCATGGTGCAGACTCCAGTGGGAGCCCGATGCCTGGATTGTGCTCGGCTATACAAGCTACCTACCTATCGTGTCTCTACTCAATACTACCTGCGAGCTGCTGGAACAGGACTAGGTATGGCGATTGTTTGCGGCACTATCTGGAGTGTGATAGGAAATTTCGTGCCGTTCTTTTATCTTAACTTACTAATAGCCCCCGGCATTGGCTACGCTATCGGAGAGGTAATTGGCCTGTCAGTTAACCGTAAGCGCGGCACCGGCTTAGCCATTGTTGCCGGAGCCGCTGTGGTAATAAGCTACCTGGTGAGCATTCTACTACCCTTGGGGTTCCCTCTAGGTTTATTTAATATCGTTTTTGACCTGATAGCCCTAGGCCTAGGTATCTGGATTGCCATAACACGGTTACGTTAAGGCCCGGATTAATTGATTTAGCATAAACCGATTCTACGGTAAAACTACTTAATAAGGGAGGAGTCAAAGTATCATGACGCCGGTTAGTATGATGTACGGAAATATCTCAGGGTATGTGCTCTTTTGGGGGATAACGGCTCTGGCTGTGGGTCTATTCCTGCACCGGATGTATCAGCTTTTGCGATACATGTTCCTCGGGCAGAAGATGCAAAGTGTTAGCCACCTGTTGCGACGAACACTGGACACCGCCTGGATAGCATTAACACAGTGGTGCCAATTGAAAAACCTGGCCCCCAAGGATAGAGCCAGTATCGGCCATGCCTTTATGTTCTGGGGTTTCTCTGTTTTTGTCCTTTTCTATTTCCTGTTCATTATCCTCGGCGCTGGCTTTGGCTTGTCCGAAACACTGGAAAACACCGGCTTCTTCTTCCGTTATGCCTGGGTCATGGATATCATGGCTGTCTTTGTTATCACCGGTGCTGCCTGGGGCATCATCCGCAGATATATCGTTAGGCCACCAAGACTTGAAGGTGAGCAGACAGTTGAAGCCATGGTTATTCTGCTTACTGTCCTGGTCCACCCGATGACCCATCTTTTTAAAGAAGCAACCAGTATTGCCCTAGGACACCCCCCGGCTGGTATGGGTTTTGCGACTCTACCGCCGGTAAGTGCTGCTCTCAGTAATATTTTTAATGGTAGCTCTATAGCGACGATTGAGACGGCAAGTATCTGCTTCTTCTGGGCACACTGGCTCACCGTTCTGTTTGTCCTGGTCTTTATCGCCTATTCAAGGTATCTCCACATGCTGGCGTCCCTATTTAATATCTTCCTGAAGTCACCGCTACCTACGGGCGCTCTCCGCTCCATCGATTTTGAATCTGCAGAGACTCTCGGGATTTCCAAGATAACTAACCTTGACTGGAAACAGGTTCTAGACCTCTATTCTTGTGTATCCTGTGGGAATTGCCAGGTTCTATGCCCGGCATTTTCCAGTGGTAAAACACTTAGTCCCAAAAATATAATTCAGGACCTCAAGCACCGATTGCTTGAGGTCGGACCTAAGCTAATCAAAGCTAAAGACGAGGCAGAATCATCTGCCATCAACCCCGATAATTCGATAGTCGGCACCGTTCTTACTGAAGATGACATCTGGGCTTGCACCACCTGCCGTGCCTGCGACGAGGTTTGTCCTGTCTGGGTAGATCATATTGATAAGATCATCGATGTAAGACGAAATCTGGTTATGGAGCAATCGCAAATTCCTGAGACAGCTGAGGCTGCTCTTAGAAGTATTGAAAATAGAGGCCACCCATGGCGAGGCACTACCTTCAGCCGAACCGACTGGGCTGAAGGACTAGATATTAAGATTCTAGCTGAAGATAGTGACATAGACATTCTATTTTGGGTTGGCTGCACCTCAGCGTTGGAAGAACGAAGCATGAAAGTAGCGCAATCAGTGGCTAAAGTACTGAAGCTGGCCGGAATCAATTTCGGCATTCTGGGAGCTGAGGAAAGCTGCTGTGGCGATCCAGCGCGCCGCCTGGGTAACGAGTACCTTTTCCAGATGCAAGCCGAGAAAAATATCGAGCTATTGAAACAATACAATGTTAAGAAAATAGTTACCGCCTGTCCCCATGGCTATCACATCCTGAAGAATGAATACCCTCAGTTTGGTGGTAAATTTGAGGTTATGCACCATAGTGAATTTATCGCTAACTTGTTAAAAGAAGGTAAAATAAAGGTTAACAAAGGTGCTAAAGGCATAATAACCTACCACGATGCCTGCTACCTGGGTAGATATAATAATATTTTCGAGCCACCGCGAAATATTTTACATAGCTTGCCTGATGCTACTTTAGTTGAGATGGAGAACAACCGGAAGCAAGGGTTCTGCTGCGGAGGTGGTGGTGGTCACATGTGGCTTGAAGAGCATGCGGGCAGTAGAATTAATGAGGTACGTACCGAACAGGCAATCGATACTAAAGCCCAGATTGTGGCTACTGCCTGTCCTTTCTGCCTGCAAATGTTCGAGGACGGCATCAAGACAAAAGAGGCTGAAGAATCGATCAAGGCTATGGATATTGCCGAGATAATAGCAGAATCGGCAGTATAGCGTACTTCTCCAGTATTACTGGAGAAAGTCCAATTTAGGAGAATCGCATGAGAAAGGTAGCAGTAGTTGGTGTTGGGGAAACGAAATTTAGTGGTCCTCAGGAAAAGACAGAGGTTGAGTTATTTGCCGAAGCGGCTATGGACGCTCTTAATGAGTCAAACCTGAAACCAAAGGATATGCAGGCCCTATTTATGGGTAACTGTTTGGGAGACTTTTCCGAGGGACAGGGTATGGTGCAGGCTTTTGCTGCAGAAAACATCGGTTGTGCTGGAATTCCGGCTACCAGATATGAGGGAGCTTGTGCTTCAGCCAGCATGGCGTTAAGGGATGCTTTTTTGTGGATCGCCTCCGGTTTCTATGACATAGCCCTAGCCGGAGGCACAGAAAGGGCAGCTACCATGGGTACCCCCTTAGCCACTCGAACCTTTTCCATGTTTAGTGATAGCCACTATGAATACCCCTCAGGCATCACCTTCCCGGCTGTCTTTGCCATGTTAGCCCATCTTTACTCAGCCACGTATGCCTTACCTTTACCTAAGCTCAAAGAACAAATGGCTATGGTATCGGTTCAATCTTACCGTCGTGGTATGTTTAACCCCAAAGCACACCTGCGTAAGGAGGTAGATATAGACACGGTGCTTAAATCTTTCATGGTGTGCTCACCTATCCAACTGCATGATTGCTGTCCATTCTCTGATGGTGGTTCTGCCATCGTCCTAACCTCAGAAGATGTAGCCAGGAAGCTTACTGACAAACCAGTCTATATTATCGGCGTTGGTCAAGCTTCAGCCGGACCTTTATCCAGCCAGCAGGATTATTTACCACGGATTAGAGCCAGGGAAACATCAGCCAAGCAAGCCTACGATATGGCAGGGCTCACCCCTCAGGATATAGACCTCTGTGAACTTCACGATTGCTTTAGCATTGCTAGCCTGATTGCCGCTGAAAGTCTTGGCTTCTTTGAATTTGGTAAATCAGGCGAAGCCTGGATGAAGGGTGAAGCCGATATTGGTGGCAAGATAGCTATAAACCCCTCTGGTGGATTGAAATCTAAAGGGCATCCTATAGGCGCCACTGGTGCTGGTCAAGTTTACGAAGTAGTGAAACAATTAAGAGGAGAAATAGAACCAGAGCGACAGGTAGAAGACGCTAAAATAGGCATGACCGATACACTGGGTGGAGACGGCGGCACCCTGGTTAACCTGATTCTACAACGGGGCTGGTAAGACATTACATGATTTACTTCTAAGGAGACTAAAAATGGAACATAAGCTTACTTTCAAAGAGTATAACGAGGCTCTCAAGCAGAATAAACTGTTAGGTTTAAAGTGCCAGGATTGTGGTGCTATCACAGTGCCGCCCAAGATGGTTTGCCGCAAATGTACCAGCCCAGATATGGAAATCGTTGAATTAACCGGCAAGGGTAAAATTAAAACTTTTACCACCGTTAATGTAGCTCCAGAAGGGCGCGAGGGTGAGGTCCCCTATATTATAGTACTGGTTGAACTTGACGAAGGGCCATGGCTAATGGGTAACTTTATCAGTACCGACCCAGGTAACGCCAATATGGAACTAATCAGCAAAAGGGTAAAGATGGGGCACAAAGTATTCACAGGCGATAAGTATTCGGCTGGTGAGGCAGCTAGCCCGCTATTTAGCTTCGAAATATAACATCTTAGGAATCTTAATAACCACCGATAAGTCTTTTATTCTACTTGAAATACATGGGTAGCTTTGCCGATTGGCTTAGCTCATTTACCAAACCGATTAATAATCTCCAAGGCAACCGAATGCAGACTGATCTTCCTTTGTACCAAGTGGTCTTCCAGTCTTCCCTGGTAATCACCTTTACCAATCTGTTGATGAATATAATCTTTAAGAGGGCTTTCAATAGTCTCAATATCTCTCATAAGCCTGGCGGCAGCTCGAACGTCATATTCCAATATCTTGTTGGTCAGTTCCATTCCTTGACGTGCCTTACTGATATCTAGGCTTTCCCGTACTTATCACGTAGTACCCGTCTCAGTACCTTGCCCATTTGATTACGAGGAAGCTCATCCACAAAAACCACCGACCTCGGTCTCTTGAAACTAGATAGCCTTTCTCGACAATACTCCATTATCTCATCAGCAGTAGCTACTTCGTCACGTTTGAGCACTACTACTGCTCTGGGTTGCTCGCCCCACTCTTCATCAGGGATACTAATTACCGCCGCCTCCTCAACTTTAGGGTGAGTGCGCAGTGCAGCTTCGACTTCCTCAGGAGAGATGTTTTCTCCACCACGAATAATCATATCCGTTGCTCTGCCGGCGAGATAAAAGTAGCCACCTTCATCCGTATAGCCCATATCGCCAGTGTGGACCCAGCCGTCCTTATCTATGGTCTTTTCTGTTTTTTCCTCATCCTTCCAGTAGCCGGTCATCACCCTCGGCCCACGAGCCACAATTTCTCCCACCTCACCTGTAGGTAGTTCACGACCACCCTCATCAATAATCTTCATTTCAACGTCGGACATGGGCCTACCAATAGAGGAAAGCCGCTCTAGTTTTTTCTCTCTTTCTGCTTCGGTTCCACTAATGATGTGGTCTTCGGGACCCAACGTAGTAATAGTTGAGGCTGTCTCCGTCTGCCCAAAAGCATTAATAAAGCTAACCCAGGGGAAAACTTCCACGGCTTTCTTGATGACTGTAAGAGGCATCGGGGCAGCACCATAGGTTATGACCTTCAGGCTGCTCAAATCATGCTTGCCAAATTCAGGGTGTTCCATTAATTGTTTTAGCATGGTGGGAACCATCATCGCACGATTAGCCTTTTCACTTTCAACCAGCTCCATCCACTCTTTGGCACCGAACTGTCGCTCCATAACCAGTGTCCGGCCGCCATAAATGGCAGCCATCATCGCCTGGATGCCAGCCACATGGTACAGCGGAACGGTAAGAATATTCCTCTCCTCTAGTTCTGGGTCAGCTGGGGTTACATTCTCCAATACATAAACAGCAAAACTATTGTGAGATAACATAACTCCTTTAGGAAAACCGGTAGTGCCTGCGGTATACACTAATATGGTAGTATCATCATCGTCAATCTCAGTAACTATCTCACCAGCCGATGACGAAGCTAACATATCTTCATAGTACAGCATGTTGTCATGCCTACTTTCTATGGATATAAAGTAACGCACCGAGGTCAGATTCGACCGTAGGGAGTTCACTAGATCAATATACCGTTCACCAATAAGCAGCGTGCTAGATTCAGAGCTATTGAGCATGTAGGTAAGTTCATCCCCTTTGGCTCTAAAGTTTAATGGTACATAGATAGCTCCAAGTTTTGCTGTCGCAAAATAGGCTTCCACAAACTGATTACAGTTTACCTGTAGCATGGCTATCCGGTCGCCCTTCTTCACCCCCAGTTGTACGAGAGCATTAGCCAGACTATTCACCCGTTCATTTAACTGGCTGAAGGTATACCTTTTCCCTTCAAAGACAATGGCAGTCCGCTCGGGACAGATGGCTGTAGCAATACCAAGAAAATCTGCGGTGTTCATTCTTACCTTCCTTATGATAATAGACTTTTAATCAATTGAATTCTAATACAACCTGTTCAATAAACTCAACTGCTACTCTTTTTTGTCACCCGTTCTACTATCCTCGACATTGTATCACCAGCTTTAGCCCTAATCAAGACAGCGATAGCACTCTATTCTAATCGAATAATGAGCCTGAACAAAAGGGGGTTCAGGCAACCCGG
>CAZNEL010000009.1:0-16744 GCA_964572285.1 uncultured Dehalococcoidales bacterium
TGCTAGAATTGCCTTGAAAATGAATAATAAAGACCTTAAATACTGGGTAGGCTTCAGTCTTATCCCGGGCATCGGACACGTCAAATTCACCCAGCTTGAGAATTACTTTGGCAATATGGGAGCTGCCTGGCAGGCGGCTCCGGCTGAGCTAAAGCACTCGGGGCTGGACAGAAGTTCAATAAGTGCCATTACCTCCTGGCGGCCCAAGGTTTCCCTGGAAGCGGAGATGAAGAAGCTGGAGCGCTACGGCGTCAAAGCGCTTACCTGGCATGACCCGGATTATCCAGACCGACTTAAAGAGATATATGATTATCCACCGGTGCTTTATGTCCGGGGCTCCCTGCTTTCTGAAGATGAGTGGTGCTTGGCGGTGGTGGGGACTCGCCGGGCCACTGTTTATGGAAGGCAGGTAACCGAGGAGATAGTGGCTGACTTGGCTCGGGGTAGAATTTCTATTGTCAGTGGTCTGGCTAGGGGAATTGATTCCGTAGCCCACAGCAGTGCCTTAGACGCTGGTGGTCGGACTATTGCCATATTTGCCTGTGGCCTTGATACTGTTTACCCACCGGAGAATGCTAACCTGGCCCGTCGCATTATGCAGCAGGGAGCCCTGATAAGTGAATACCCTTTGGGCACCAGGCCCAGGGCAGAAAATTTTCCCCGGCGTAACCGTATTATGAGCGGACTAAGTCTGGGTGTGCTGGTTGTTGAAGCCGGGGAGGTCAGTGGGGCGATGATTACAGCCCGCCTAGCACTGGAGCAAAATAGAGAGGTGTTTGCTATTCCGGGTAGTATTTTGTCGCCAGCCAGTAAGGGGACCAATCACCTCATTCAAGAAGGTGCCAAACTGGTTGGTCACTACACTGATATTTTAGAAGAGCTAAACCTGACGGCAGTAGCTCGCCAGATAGAGTTAAAAGAGGTTATCCCGGCTACTGAGACAGAATCTTTGTTGCTAAAAAAACTATCGGCCGAGCCGATTCACATTGATGAAGTCTGCCGCTCAAGCGGTCTGCCGATATCAACCGTCAGCAGCACCCTGGCTATGATGGAGCTTAAAGGTCTCGCGAAACAGGTAGGAACGATGAATTATGCCCTGGCTCGTGAGGTCAGAGAGGAATACAGAGTAAAAGTAGATTAGGAAACTATGAGTAAGAATTTAGTTATTGTAGAGTCGCCAGCCAAGGCCAAGACCTTGGGCAAGATTTTAGGCCGTAATTATATCCTGAAAGCCTCACTGGGCCATATAAGAGATTTACCCAGAAGCGGACTGGGGGTAAATGTAGAAGAGGACTTTACCCCCAAATATGTAATCCCTCGTAATAAGAGTAAAGTTGTAAAAGAACTTAAGGAAGCAGCTAAAACCGCCTCAACTGTATACTTGGCTACTGACCCCGACCGCGAGGGAGAGGCCATCTCCTGGCATCTGTCCGTGGTAACCAAGTCCAATAAAACACCCTACCGACGTGTTGTCTTTCATGAGATAACCAAAGAAGCGATAGAATATGCCTTTAAGCACCCACGTTCTATTGACATGAATCTGGTTAATGCTCAGCAGGCTCGACGCGTCCTGGATAGGTTGGTCGGCTATAAGATTAGCCCGCTTTTGTGGCAGAAAGTAAGGAGAGGATTATCTGCTGGCAGGGTTCAATCAGTAGTGTTAAGGATTATTGTTGACCGCGAGCGAGAAATCCAGGCCTTTGTCCCGACAGAATACTGGACTATTGAGGCGGAACTAGCTAAGAAAATAGCCGCTGAGGCAATAACCTTCCGAGCCAAGCTGATTGGTCTTACCGATGGCACCAAGCTAGATATTCCTAACCAGAAAGAGGCGGACGGGATTAAAGCCGAACTGGAACAGGCTAGCTATAAAGTTATTAAAGTAAGCACTAAGAAAGTAACCCGCCAGCCAGCCCCGCCATTTATCACCAGCACCCTGCAACAGGAAGCCTGGCGCAAGTTTCACTTCACCGCCAAGCAGACTATGGCAGTGGCACAGCAGCTCTATGAAGGTTTACCCGTCGGCAATGAGGGGACTATAGGTCTTATTACCTATATGCGTACCGATTCTACCCGGGTAGCTCATTCGGCTATAGCTGAAACCAGAGACTTTATCAGCAATAAGTATGGGGCTGAATTTATACCACCTCACGCCCGTTCTTTTACCAGAAGTGTTAAGGGAGCACAGGAAGCCCACGAAGCTATTCGTCCTACCAAAATTGGGCGAGAACCATCTCTAGTAAAGTCATATCTTACCCCTACGCAGTTTAAGCTCTATGAGCTTATATGGAAACGGATGGTGGCTAGCCAGATGTCAGCAGCCACCTTTGATAATACCACCGTTGATGTTGCAGCCAAGCGTCCGCTGGCTAAGGCTAATTATCTGCTAAGAGCTTCCAGCTTGGTTAACAGGTTTCCTGGATTTATCACCCTTTATACGGAAGGCAAAGACGAAGCCGAGAAAGATGAGCCAAAAACCTCTTTATTGCCTCAGTTAGAAAAAGGTGACACGCTTGAACTGCTAGGTCTTTTCCCGGAGCAGCACTTCACCCAGCCCCCACCCCGTTTTACTGAAGCAACACTGATTAAGATGCTGGAGCAACAGGGCATTGGCCGCCCCAGCACCTATGCCCCTACCCTATCTACAGTTCAGGAACGTGAGTATGTAACCAAAACTAAGGGGACCTTCCAGCCGACAGAACTAGGTTTTGTGGTGAATGACCTGATGTGCAAGCACTTTGCTAATATTGTAGATATTGAATTTACCGCCCGTATGGAGGACGAGCTAGACGAAATAGCTGCCAAGAACAGGGAGTGGACACAAGTAGTTAAAGACTTTTATACACCCTTCGAAAAAGACCTGGAGAACGCCTCGCAGTCTACGGACAAAGTGAAGTTATCCGATGAAGTAACTGATGAGGTCTGCCCTAAATGCGGTAAACCCATGATAGTCAAGCACGGACGCTTTGGGAAGTTTATCGCCTGCAGTGGTTACCCGGAGTGTAAAAACACCGCCTCTTTTCAAGTCAAGCTCGGTGTAAAATGCCCGGAGTGTGGCAATGAACTGGTACAGAAAGTCAGCAAAAAGAAGCGTATCTTTTATGGTTGCAGCAACTACCCCGACTGCCGGTTTGCGATAAATACCAAACCCCTCCCCCAACCCTGCCCCAAGTGTGGCGGACTGCTCACCGTATACCGGGGAAAGCAAACAAAATGCACTAAGTGTGAATATATGGGGAAGTTGGCAGAAAAATGAAATATATCATAGATACTAGAAAGGGGCGATTCTATAAAAGCGGTAAAGAAACCAGCAAAAGGGGGCACAAATGAAAAAACTTACTATTACGATCCTTCTGCTTATTGTGTTAAGCCTCGCTTCAGGATGTGCCACTCCAGCAGATTATGACCGCTTGGTTGCAGAGTATAACGAGTTACTAGCCACACATAACGAGTTAGTAGACGACTACAATGAGCTAACCACCCAATTTGAACGATATGTAGAGGAAGTTGAGGAATATAGCGAACAATTTGAGGGAGCAATAGTTCCTCCCTACCTTCTGGTCGAGGATAGAGAAGTTAATTTGGTTTTCCGCAACCTAGATGAAGACCTAGAATACTGGAACTGGAAAGTCGAAGCGTTAGAGACATCAGTTATATGGGGTTGGTTTATGAGGGAAGTAGATATTTCAACTCTAAATTACCTAGGATGGCATGACATAGCAAACAGGTTCTCGACGGGCAGCAAATATGTTAAATTGGGAAGACAGGGGAACTACCTTGACTTCAGGCCTTACATTATGGAGGATGTTTTTGGACCTATACCTTTAGAATTCTTCTCTCGACACCCTGATGACGAAGACAAGATTAGAGAAGTCTGGAATATGGTCACACAGCTTAATACATACTCTAAAGAGATTACGGAGACACCTCGGCTACCCCTAGAGACATTATTGCTTGGGGGTGGAGACTGTGAGGACTTAGCAATACTTACGGCAAGTATTCTGAAAGCGATGCCAGGAGAGTGGGATGTGAGTTTAGTCTATATGGACGCAGACAACCCAACAAATTTTAACGAAGGAAACCACGTTACTGTTTATGTAGATACAGGAAAATATAAAACCTTTGTAGAGAGTACTCAGGGGGAGATAATGTGTCCCTGGGAGAATGTGGATGGATTCTACTTCGAACTTCAGTGAAGTATCAATAATCAGGGAACGCTATATTGAAGTGAGCTTAATCCTATGCAAGAAGTTTTTAATAGATACATAAATTACCTTGAAGCGGAGCGGAATGCGTCACCCTATACGGTGCGTAATTATACGGCTGATCTAATGGGCTTCTTTGACTTCGTTAGAACTTACGGTATTAGCTCACTGAAAGCAGTGGATAGGCTTACCGTGCGTGACTATTTAGCCCATCTGATGAAGAAGGGCTTTGTCAAAGCCAGTATTGCCCGCAAATTATCGGCTACGCGCTCCTTCTATCGTTACCTGCTACAAGAAGGGCTGATAGAAACCAGCCCGGTGGCTACTACCTCCTCACCCAAGCTGGATAAGCGTCTGCCCTCTTTTCTGACCCTAGAGGAGATAAGGCGACTTCTGGAAACGCCAGATCCATCTACTCCTCAGGGGCAGCGTGACCGCACTCTGTTGGAGTTACTCTACGCTGCCGGCCTGAGGGTAAGCGAGTTGGTACAGCTGAACCTGGAGCAGGTTGACCTTGATGCCCGGGAACTCAGAGTCTGGGGAAAGGGAGCCAAGGAACGAATAGTCCTGATGGGAAAACCGGCTGCAGAAGCATTGGCTACTTATGTTGGTGAAGGGAGAGTCAAATTATTAGGGGGCAAAAGGAATACTGCCCTTTTGGTTAATCGTTACGGAGGGCGCCTCAATGAAAGAAGAGTACAAATAATACTGGGGAAATACGCTAGGGCAGCCGGTATAGATAAGAGGGTTCATCCTCACATGCTGCGTCACACCTTCGCTACCCATATGCTCGATGGTGGAGCTGACCTGAGAGTGGTCCAGGAACTTTTAGGACATGCTAACCTATCGTCTACACAGATTTACACCCATGTCACTAAAAGCCAGGCGAAAAAAGTATATCTATCAGCCCATCCCATGGCACAAAAAAGCGACCATAAAAATGAAACTGGATAATAGACTGCAAAAACTGCGGCAAAAGCTGGCGGATAACGAGCTTGATGGCATCTTCGTTTCCCAGCCAGAGAATAGATATTACCTTTCTGGCTTTGATGGTTCGGCTGGTTTCTTGTTAATTACAGACAAAGATACAATTTTGGCGACCGACTTTCGCTATCTGGAGCAAGCTGAGAAGCAAGCCCCTGACTACAGAGTTTTTCGGATAAGCAGTGATATGGCTACCTGGTTTCCTGAGGTAGTAGCTGATACACATATCACAAGGCTGGGGTTTGAGGCAGAACACATTACCTTCGCCATGTACCGACGATTAACTGAATCCCTGAGCAAAGCCTCTTCCAAGGCAAAGTTTGTTGCTACGAATGGTCTGGTGGAATCCCTTAGGGCAATAAAGGAACCCGAGGAAATCGAACTTATTACTAAAGCCATAGAAATAAGCGATAGTGCTGTTAAGTATATTAAGGATGTAATTCATATTGGCATGAGCGAAAAGGAAATAGCCTGGGAGATAGAGAGGTTCATGCGGGAGAATGGTAGCCAGAGCCTGCCTTTTGATGTTATCGTGGCTTCTGGCCCTAATTCAGCCCTGCCCCACGCTAAACCTTCACCCCGGGCTGTACAGCCCGCGGAAACGATAGTCATTGATATTGGCGCCAGGGTTGACGGCTACGTTAGTGACCTGAGCCGTACTATCTGTCTGGGCACTCCCGACAAGACATTCAATAAAGTATACGATATTGTTCTTGGCGCCCAGCTAGCAGCTATAGCCATGATCAATGAAAATATGACCGGCGATGACGCTGATAGTCTAGCCAGAGTGGTTATAACAGAAGCTGGCTATAGTGAAGCCTTCGGGCACAGCCTGGGTCACGGCATAGGACTGATGCCACATGAATCACCCCGACTCGGCCCGGATTCATCGGAGAGACTGGTTGATGGTATGGTGTTTACTATAGAACCTGGTATTTATCTATCCGGCTGGGGAGGAGTGAGGATTGAGGACGTAGTGATAATGGAAAATGGTAAACTAAGGGTGATAGGCAATGCTAAAAAATAAACAGTACAGGAGTTTGATATGATAGGCAGCGGTGAATTAAGAAAGGGAGTTACTATTGAGTATGATGGTAAACTATATCAAGTTATGGAATACCAGCATATTAAGATGAAGCGAACCGCTCTGGCTCGTCTCAAGCTTCGTGACATTCGGAATGGGCATACTATTGAGCAGACCTTTCAATCAAACGAAAAGTTTGTTCGGGCACGCCTTGATTATCGCAGTATGCAATACCTCTATAATGACGGCGATCTGTATTACTTTATGGACGAGGAGAACTTTGAGCAGATGCCCCTGAGCGCCGACCAACTGGGTGATACTCTTAACTATCTGAAAGAAGGCATGACAGCACAGGTAGCTAGCTATAAGGATGAGCTTATAGGAGTAGAATTGCCGATCGCTGTTGAGCTTGAGGTCGTTGATACCGAGCCTGGCTTTAAGGGGGATACCGCCACTGGTGGGAACAAAACGGCTAAACTGGAGACCGGGGTTACTATCCAAGTTCCACTGTTTATTAATACTGGGGATACAATCAAGGTTGATACCCGCGATGGTAGCTATTTAGAAAGGGTATAAAATACATTGCTAAAGGCTGACCTTCACATCCATACCGAATATTCAATGGACTGCAGCACCCCGTTGGGGAAAATAATCGACCGTTGTCTGGAAATCGGCATAAACTGCATCGCAGTATGTGACCACGGCACTGCTGAGGGAGCGATTAAGATCAAGAGCATGGCCCCCTTCAAAGTGATCGTAGCTGAGGAGATTCTAACGCCACATGGCGAGATTATGGGCATGTTCCTTCAGGAGACTATACCCAGCGGGCTATCTGTTGAGCAGACGCTAGCCCAAATCAGAATACAGGGTGGTTTAGTATGTGTACCCCACCCATTTGATACCTTTCGCCAATCCGCTCTGGGCAAAAAAGTAATAGAAACGATAACAGCCCAGATTGATGTCGTAGAAGTATTCAACTCTCGGGCATCTCTCCTGCGGGATTCAACTAAAGCTGACCGTTTTGCCGAAAAGCACGGCATTGCCAAAAGCGCTGGTAGTGACGCTCACACTGTCTCTGAAATAGGTAACGCCTATGTAGAGATGTCCGAATTTAGTGGTCGGGATGGCTTTCTTCAGGCTCTAAAAAAGGGCAAGGTTGTGGGACGTAGAACAAACCCTGTAATCCATTTTACCAGTGTGTGGGCAAGGCTAAAAAATCGTTTCTAATGGATGGCAGTGATGTATCAACTTGGCTGGTTTTCTACAGGTAGGGACAAAGCCGCTAGAGACCTCTTGCAGGCAGTGCAGAGTCAAATCGCACTGGGTATAATTGACGCTGAGATAGCCTTCGTCTTCTGTAATCGCGAGCCTGGAGAATCCGTGGAAAGTGATGCCTTTCTGCAACAGGTGAATGATTACCATATCCCGCTCGTCTGTTTTTCCTACCAGAAGTTAAAAAAGCGACAAGACCCCTCTATCACTAATCAGGGTAAAGCCTTACCACAATGGCGGTTTGAGTATGATAGAGAGGTAATAAAGCGACTCCAGGATTTCTCTCCTGATCTGTGTGTGCTGGCTGGCTACATGCTGATTGTCGGCAGGGAGATGTGCCAGAGATACAGCATGATTAACCTTCACCCCGCTGCCCCTGGCGGTCCTACCGGAACCTGGCAAGAGGTAATCTGGCAACTGATTGAGACTAACGCTAAGCAAACCGGGGTAATGATGCACCTGGTAACTCCAGAGCTAGACAAAGGACCACCGGTAACCTACTGCACCTTCCCGATTAGAGGTAAACCCTTTGATGAATACTGGGATGAGGTAAAGGGGTATCCTCTTGATAAGATTGAGAGGGAGCAAGGGGAAGATAATCGTCTATTCAGGCTCATCCGGCAGCACGGGCTGGCTAGAGAATTTCCGCTTATAATATCTACCATCAAGGCTTTTAGACAAGGTATGGTTAAAGTAACCGCAGATAGGAAAATCATTGACGCTGAGGGAAGACCTGTTAATGGGTATAACCTAACCGACGATATTGATAAACAGATCAATAAATAAAGGCTACGTATAGTTGTGAGTAGTACTTTGTTTAAGGTTTTAAATTAGCCCCTGAAATACGATGGGGACGTTTATAGGCGAGAGAGCATATGGCCAGATCTGGAACACAGCCCAAAGGAGTCCCCCATCCATTTGATAAGGAAACAACGGAGCCTTATCAGTGGGTCATGCTGGCCCTTTTATGGCTCCTTTACGCTGCTTTTGGCTTAGTCTCCCGTTCGATATCCCCCCTCATCACTCCGATGCTTAAAGAACTCAACATATCCTATGGGCAAATGGGATTTATCTTGGGTTCCTGGCAGATGGCTTTCATAGCAGTGGCCGTAGTAGCTGGTGTCATCATTGATAAATGGGGCGTTCGCAAATCCCTCTTTGTTGGCATTGTAACTATTGGTTTATCCTCGGCTCTCCGTTATTTCCCTAACGGATTTGTGACGTTATTGCCGGTCGTAGCCTTGTTCGGTGTAGGCGGCCCTATGATATCCATAGGTGCCCCGAAAATGGTTACTATATGGTTCAAAGGAAAGAGTCGTGGAACAGCAGTCGGTATCTATAGTACGGGACTTTGGGTGGGAGGACTAGTTGCTCTGGCAGCCACAAACAGCTTCGTTATGCCATTACTGGGATATAGCTGGAGGCTTACCTTTGTTGGCTATGGGTTGCTTACTTTTTTAATCGCTGCGCTTTGGTGGTTTTTAGCTAGAGATGTGAGGCTAGAGGAAATTGCGGAAAGCACTAAAATAGGTAGGGTATTCGCTAGGCTAATCAAGGTTCGGAACTTCCGTATTGTTCTCGCAGCCGGACTACTAACTTTTACTATTACTCATGGTTTCATGCAGTGGTTGCCAAAAATACTAGAAAATCGTGGTTTCTCACCAACAATGGCTGGATTGGCCGCGTCTACACCTCTCCTGGTTGCTATACCGGCTGTTTTGCTTGTGCCCCGTCTGGTTCCAATACATTTAAGAGGACGGTTTATAGCCCTATTCGCTTCGTTGGTCGCTTTGACCCTCTTAGCCTCTATGAAGACATCAGGCTCTCTCTTACTTTTGGTATTACTCTTGTTCGGTGCCGCAGGTTTTAGCTTGCTTCCCTTGATAATGCTTACATTGATTGAAACTCCGGAAGTAGGGTCAAGATATATGGGTGCAGCGGGAGGTATATTCTATTGCATCTCTGAAATCGGAGGGTTTACGGGGCCTTTAATTATCGGTGTCCTCTTTGATATGACAGGCAATTTTCTGGGAGGGATATCTTTTCTCGTAATAGTGAGCTTGGTTATTTTTGCTTTAGCGTTCTTACTCAAACCACTCTCTAGTAGTTTGGAAATCTCGTCATTCGCGAATAATGAGTAAATAATATTACGCGAGCCTTTCTGACTCTTAGCAATGTGAGACTTCCTTAGGTACTGTGAAAAAAAGGGGTGAAACCCTTGGTTACTAATCATAGATTTTTAGGGAGGAACATTAATGGCTAATTCACAAAAAACAATGGTACCTATTCTTGCCTGGTATGGTGACACGGAACTCGAACTGGATTTCCCTGAATCTTGGGATGTTACCGCTTGCCGTATGAAAGGGCGTGATGCTCCATGTCTGTCTGACAGCCAGATAAGAGAGGCTTTTGCCCATCCTATTGGCACCAAAACTATAAAGGAGCTGGCCAGAGGGAAAAGGGAGGTTGCCATACTCTTTGATGACATGACTAGGCCCACGCCATCGGCAGTGCTCATACCCTACATCTTAGAGGAGCTTGCCGCTGCTGGTATTCCTGATGATAACATACGGTTCATCGCTGCCATCGGAGCTCACGGTGCGATGAATGGGATAGACTTCAGGAAGAAGCTGGGAGATGAGGTGATGAGTAGATTCCTGGTCTATAATCACAATCCTTACGAGAATTGCACCCCCCTTGGAATGAGTAGCCAGGGCATACCGGTGTCTGTTAATAGCGAATTTATGTCTTGCGACCTCAAGATTGGCATCGGTTCCATCTTACCGCACCCGTTTGGCTTTGGCGGCGGTAGCAAGATAATTCTGCCGGGCGTTGCTTCTATGGAGACCATAGGGGCCAATCATTACAGGCTTGGGATTTCTCCAACAACGGGCATAGGCAAGTATGACGGCAACATCGTGAAACAGGACATAGAAGAAGCGGCTAAAATGGCCGGGCTTGATGTCAAGATAGATGCCATCCTCAATCTAAAGAGAGAGATAACAGCTCTTTTTGTTGGCGACCCTATCGAGGAATTTGCAGAGGGTGTGAAATTAGCCAGGGAACATTATGCCACGAATATGGTTAGTGATGTTGATATCGTCATCGCCAATTGCTACTTCAAGGCGAACGAGATGTCTCTGGCTCCTCCGGTGGCATCTCCGCTTCTATCACGGAATGGTGGTGACATGGTACTTATAGTGGTTACTCCAGAAGGACAAATAACCCATTACTCTGAGAGAAGCTTTGGCAAGAAATTTGGCGGCAGGGGCTGGTTGGCGGCGGGAGATGGGGCTTGTAAAAACCTGCCTCGTAACACCAAGAGGTTAACTATCATGGCGCCTTACCCCGATAAGGTTGGCGGCGACTGGGTAGCTCCGTATAACTTGATTAATTGGGAAAGAACGTGGGCCGAGGTAATCCAGGAGCTTAAGAACCGGTATGGCGCTAAAGCAAAGGTAGCTGTAATACCGGATGCAACCACGCAGTATTTTCCCGACGCTCCGGTGTTATCATAGAAAGTATTTTCCTGTCCACTTCCCTAGGGCTTTGTTTCCACCATCTATCGCTGAGCGAGGGAGATTCTCAACTTCTTTGTAGAAAGGATTGAGGTAGGTGACTCAGAAGTCAAAGTGTATTATACTATTCCTGTGCCCCCATGTATTGTCTCGGAGGAGAGCAGGAGTTTTACCCTTCGTGCACAGCAGTTAAAAGATGGGGGATAAAGGGGGGTGAGGATAAATGAGTAGTTTTATCGCTTTTGACCTAGAGGGGCCGTTATCACCCCGTGATAATGCCTACGATCTAATGAGGCTCTTTCCTGACGGGGACAAGATTTTTGAAGTCATCAGCCGCTATGATGACCTGTTAACACTGGAAGAAAGAAAAGACTATGAGCCAGGAGATACTCTGGCTCTTATTACACCATTTCTGGTGCTTCATAACATTACTGAAGCCGATATTACCCGCCTGGCTGCTGAGGCCAGACTAACCGGTGGTGCGGAGAAGCTGGTTGCCTGGTTACAGTATAAAATCTGGCGGGTATTTTGTATCACCACCACTTATGAGCAATATGCCGACCACCTGACCCACCGCCTGGGTATCTTTGCCCATAATGTTGCCTGTACTCCTTTTCCACTGGACAAGCTTCGTAACAGTGTAGATAAAAAGGACTTTCAGCTCATAGAAAAGGTAAAGCAAGATATTCTGACCATAAAGCCCATTGCTGATGATAACAGGATAAAAAAGAGTTTAGATGAGTTCTTCTGGGAGAAACTACCGGCTACCAGTCTGGGGATGGCGATAAAAGAGATAAAACCTGTCGGGGGGCGACGCAAGGTAGCCGCTTTAAACAAATTTGCCGATAAGTATGGTCAGCCGTTATCTAACTGGGTGGTAGTCGGGGATAGCATTACCGATTTCAGAATGCTTCAGGCAGTGGAACAAGCCGGAGGTTTGGCTATTGCTTTTAACGCTAATGAATATGCCTTGCCCTATGCCACGATGAGTCTGGCTTCCGCGTCTATCAATGACCTTGCCGAGGTGCTAGAGGCGTGGCCCAAGGGTCATCGAGATAGAGTAGAAAAAATAGTTAAACAGAAGGAGAAAATTGGGGGGGAGGGGGACAGGGGTTACTTCCACTGGCTATCGGGTAGAGAAGATATAGATGAGGTAATTGGGGTTCACAAGAGGATAAGACGTTTAGTTAGAGAAGAAGCTGGTAAGCTGGGGTGAAGCTTACCAAGGGGAAGGGGGATAGGGTTCAAATGAGCAATATTGAAATTGTTGGGCTGGGGGCACTTAATATAGACCGTATATACCAGGTAGAGCGTATCCTGGATGATGGCGAGGGTATAATAGACGAGGCAACATCATCCCCTGGTGGCTCGGCAGCCAATACCATTTATGGGCTAGCCAAGCTAGGAGTGAAAACTGGTTTTGCCGGTGTAGTGGGTGATGACGCTGAGGGCAAGACAATCCTCCATGATTTTCGGAAAGTAGGAGTAGATACCAGCCAGATTAAAGTAAAACCCGAAGCAAAAACAGGTTCAGTATTGTGCCTTAGCGACAAACTTGGTAGACGCTCTCTATACGTCTTACCTGGTGCTAATAATCTACTGACTATAGATGACCTGGATTTATCTTATATCAACCAGGCAAAGGTACTTCACGTTTCTTCTTTTGTTGATGATGGGCAGTTCAAAATGTCACTGGAGCTAATAAAAAGGCTGAACCTTTCCACTAAGATTAGCTTCGCACCGGGAGCGCTGTATGCTGTCAAAGGTATTGAGGCGCTTACTCCCATATTAAATAGGACTCATATTCTTTTTATTAACCAGAATGAACTCCATCAGCTGACTGGTGAGGGTATTTTAACTGGGGTGAAAAGTTGTCTTGAGCAAGGTTGCCATATCGTCGCCGTCACTCTGGGTAAAGGAACAGAACTGAAATTAGGCAAAGGCATTAACCGCAAAACAGTTACTGCGGTCAGTTATATTAGAGACGCCGAGGGTGAATATTCCATTGAAGCTGATAATAGCAATAGCACACCTCAAACAGATACCACCGGCGCCGGTGATGCCTTCGCCGCTGGTTTTCTTTATGGACTGCTAAATAGCGAAGAACTTGAAGAATGTGGACGCCTGGGTAACATTGTAGCCCAACTCTCCCTTAGCAAAGTAGGGGCAAGAGAGGGATTGCCTGCCTTTTCCCAGCTAGCACAACGTTACCATGAGCTTTATGCCACGCAACTATAGCTATTTTTTCTTGGCTTTAGTTGTGTCTTCTGATGGTTTGCGAAGGATTTCATCTACAATCCCGTACTCTACCGCCTGCTGAGGATTGAGGTAGAAGTCACGGTCGGTATCATGAGTTATCTTCTCCATTGATTGACCGGTGTGACTCACTAAAATACCCCTGATTATGTCTTGAATTCGCATAATCTCGCGGGCGGCAATTTCTATATCGGCAGCTTGCCCCTGAGCACCACCAAATGCCTGGTGCATATGTATCGTAGAGTTAGGTAGAGCGTAGCGTTTACCCTTGACGCCAGCAGAAAGAAGTATTGTCCCCATACTAGCTGCTAGCCCAACACAAATAGTAGACACATCAGGACGTATCAGCTGCATAGTGTCATAAATAGCCAGCCCGGAACTAATGATACCGCCAGGGCAGTGAATATAGAGGCTGATATCCTTATCCGGGTCCTCTCGCTCCAAATAGAGAAGCTGGGCAACGATAACATTAGCGACTTGGTCATTAATCGGCGTGCCTAGCATTATGATACGCTCTCTCAATAATAACGAGTATATATCAAAAGCCCTCTCTACCCTGGTTCCGCTTTCAATTACCATAGGGATAACATTCATCGGTTGATTATTCATTGTAATTCCTCCTCTACATTTATATGATAATCCAAGAGCAATGGTCTTGACTACTTCACGATTGCTCCTTCGCTATTGCCACCAGATGCTGTATGGTTTTTCGAGTAGTCAGCATTTGCTTGATTGATTCTTTGGACTGTGGCGTATTGAGATATTTTTGCAATTCATCTTTACTTTCGCCAGCATCCTTTAGCATCTCTTCAATCTCAGCATCTATATCAGCATCACTAACCTCAATTTTTTCCTCTTCAGAAACCTTCTCCAGCACCAGGGAATTAGTAATTCTCTGGGTAGCTTGCGGTTTTAAGTCCTCCCGCAGTTCTGCCACAGTTTTGTTAACACTACCAAGATATTCTTCCAGGCCATGACCGCTCATTTGTAATCGCCTTGCCTGTTCATTCATCAGCCGATCTGTTTCCATTTCCACTAAAACGGGAGGAAACTCCACCTGAGTAAGGTTAACCACCTCCTGAAGCACTTTTTCTTCAAAATCTACTTTTACTTTCTCTTCAGCCTGTTTTTGCAGCTCGGCAGATATTTTTTCCCGCATCACGGCTACCGTCTCAAACTCAGGGTTAATCTGCTTGGCCAACTCATCGTTAAGCTCAGGGAGTTTCTCTTCCTTAATTTCAACAACCTTCACCTTAAACCAGGGTTTCTTACCTGCCAGCTCACTCTTGGGATAGTCTGAAGGGATTTGGAGCTTAAACTCCTTATCTTCGCCCTTCTGCATCTCCAGTAGCTGCTCGACAAATCCCGGCACCGGCAGCTGGGAATCACGACGAACCCAGTACTGAAACCCTTCGCGGTTCAAAAAGGGTTCTTCTTCGATTTTACTCTCAACATCCAATACTGCCAAATCATCATAAGCCACCGGTCGCTCTACTGGTTCCCAGGTAGCCTGCTGGTGATGTAACCTGTCTATGACAGAATTAACCTTATCCTCAGTCAATTCCACTGGTTCCGGGGTAAGATTAACACTATGGTAATCGCCGAGTGTAACCGTAGGTCGCAATGGTACTGTTGCTTTGAATATTACCGGGTCGGTTTGGGTAATTTCAATATCCGGCTGAGCAAAGGCATCAATTTCCTGTTCTTTGATGGCTTTCTCATAAGCTTCAGGAACAAGTTTGTTTATTGCATCCTCAATAAGACTTTCTTTACCTAAATAACCCTCCAGCACATCTCGCGGCGCCTTCCCCTTGCGAAAACCGGGTATATTAGCCTTTTTAACCAGGCGGTGATAGGATTTCTTCAACGCCTCTTCCATCTCGGCTGCGTCCATCTCGACACTCAGGAATACCTGGCTATTCTCTGTCTTCTCATTAGTTACTTTCACCTTACCTCCATATACACAGTAATCCTCACACCAAAATACTGATAAAATCAAACGCCTTTTGGGGCTTACTTTCTACCCTAAGATAGTTTCCCTTACTCTGTTTATTACCAGCGGGGTTTTCGCTTCTCCAAAAATGCTCTCATTCCCTCCTTGGCTTCTTCAGTAGCCGCCAATAGGGCCCACATTTCGGCACTATGCTCCAACCCTTTATCGTACTCCATGTCGGCAACTGTGTAGAAGTTTCTTCTTCCTATAGCTACCGCTACCGGGTTCTTACTGAGTATCTTCTGAGCCAATTCCATAGTTGCTGGCTCTAGTCCCTCTCTAGGGGCAACAACATTTACTATCCCTAACCTCTCCGCTTCCCGGGCACTAATTATATCCCCGGTTAACCCCATCTCCATTGCCTTCTTACTGCCTACAATCCGGGGTAGCTGTACCCCCATGGCATTCAAACAACAAAGCCCGACATTTATTGCTGTGGCTCCAAAGTGTGCGTCCTCAGAGGCGACAATAAGGTCGCAGGATAAAGCAACACCAAAGCCAGCGGCAGTGGCATAACCATGAACCATAGCAATGGTCACCTTGTCCACTCGGTGAAAGGCCTTGTACATTTTGATAAGACCACGGAAGAACTTGCTCGTTTCTAATCCCTCTAGTGCTACGATACGGCCGACATCGCCCCCCAGACAAAAGTTATTCCCGGCTCCTTTTACAACGATTAACCTTAACTCATCATCCGCATTTAATTCTTCCAGAGTTTGGGCGACCCCATTAAATAATCCCTCATTAAACAGATTGCCTGTTTCCGGGTGGTTCATGATGAGAAAGCCAATTTCCCCTTTTTTCTCAATGAGAATATCTTTCTGTCCCATAGTTTGCCCCTTTCTGGTATTCCTTAACATTCGGGTTATTCGTCCTGCAAACGTAAGTGCAATTCAGCAAGCTGACCTTCGGTAACGGAGGACGGAGCGTTAACCGTTAAATCAACCGCACTCTGGTTTTTGGGGAAGGCAATTACCTCCCTGATGGTTTCTTCCCCGGCCAGTAGCATGATAATACGGTCAATACCTAAAGCTATGCCACCGTGGGGAGGAGAGCCGTATTCAAATGCCTCAAGCATATGCCCAAACTGGCCATCAATCTCCTCATCACTATAACCCAACAGCCAGAACATCTTCCTTTGCAACTCGGCAGTGTGAATCCTGATACTGCCACCACCTATTTCATACCCGTTACAGACAAAGTCATAATGTTTACCACGTACTTTTCCAGGATTAGTATCCAGCAAAGATATATCTTCATCCCAGGGAGCTGTAAAGGGATGATGCTCTGACTCCCACTTCCGTGCCTGTTTGTCCCGTCTCAGTAACGGGAAATCCAGAATATAAGCAAAAGCAAAGAAGCCAGGTTCAGCCAGTTTGAGCCGACGGCCCATTTCCTGACGTAATTCACCCAGCACCGCGCTCACCAAATCTGGCTTGCCAGCAACTATGAGTAACATATCACCCGGCTTAGCCTCCAGGCGTCTTGCCAT
>CAZNEL010000009.1:16844-28548 GCA_964572285.1 uncultured Dehalococcoidales bacterium
TTTTTACCATAGAGGTAAAAAGCTCTTCGATGAGGTTGAGGATGTCCTCTTTATCAATGAAGCTCATTTCCAAATCAAGCTGAGTAAATTCGGGTTGACGGTCGGTACGTGTATCCTCATCACGAAAGCACTTGGCTATTTGATAGTACTTCTCTATGCCAGCCACCATTAGCAACTGTTTAAGCTGTTGGGGAGATTGAGGTAGAGCATAGAACTTACCGGGGTGAACACGGCTAGGTACCAGATAATCACGGGCTCCCTCAGGAGTACTCTTGATTAATATGGGCGTTTCCACATCAATAAATCCCCTGGCATCCAGGAAATCGCGGATGAATTTTACTGTTTGGTGGCGGAGGAGTAGATTTGCTTTCATCCGACATCGCCTGAGATCCAGATAGCGATATTTGAGGCGGAGGCTCTCCTCTACCTCAACATCTTCATTAATATAAAAAGGCGGTGTCTTTGATGGGTTAAGTATAACTACATTATCGGCAATGACCTCGATTTCACCGGTGGCAAGCTTTTGGTTCTCCGTTCCAGATGGGCGAAAGGCTACTTCACCACTAGTCATAACTACATATTCATTACGTATCTCACTGGCTGTCTCATGGCACTGTTTCGATATTTCCGGGTTGAATACCACTTGGACTACGCCTTCTCTATCTCGCAGATCAATAAATATTAATCCGCCATGGTCACGACGCCGGTCCACCCAACCAGCCAGGGTTACCCTGGTACCAATATGATTTTTATTCAACTCGCCACAGCTATGGCTCTTAAGCACAATCGCCTCCTAACCCAACAGCTTCATAAATACCATAGCTGATTATAGCTTATAAGAGAAGTCTTCTTCAACTTGTAGTCTCTGGATAAATTTCTAAATAATATTTGACATTATAAATTGACAGATAAAGTGCCCAAGTATTATCATCTTCATATTGGAGGCTGGATATGGCAAAAACAATAGCGGGAATAAATGAGAAGATTCGAGAGGGCAAAGCGGTAGTAGTTACTGCCGAAGAAATAATAGACCTGGTTAAAGAAAAGGGTACCAGGCAAGCTGCCCGGGAAGTGGATGTGGTTACAACCGGTACTTTTGGGCCAATGTGTTCCTCTGGAGCCTATTTTAATATCGGACACTCCAAGCCACGAATAAAGCTTGGTGGTGGTAGGGCTTATCTGAACGATGTCCCGGCTTATACCGGACTTGCTGCTGCTGATCTGTTCATTGGAGCTAATGCCCTGCCCGACGATGACCCCAGGAATAGAGTCCATCCCGGCGAATTTAACTATGGTGGGGGGCACGTAATTGAAGAGCTTGTCGCCGTCAGGGACATCAGACTATCAGCTACCGCCTACGGCACAGATTGCTACCCCAGGAAAAAACTGGAAACCTGGATTAATATCAAAGACCTTAATGAGGCAGTACTCTTTAATATACGAAATGCTTACCAAAACTATAATGTGGCGGCCAACGCTTCGAACAAGACAATCTACACCTATATGGGGGTCTTAAAGCCCAACCTGGGTAATATAAACTATGCTACTGCTGGACAGTTATCCCCATTACTTAATGACCCCTATTATAAGACTATCGGTATCGGCACCAGGATATTCCTGGGGGGTGGGGTAGGCTATGTCGCCTGGCAGGGCACTCAGCACAACCCGAATGTACCCCGCTCCGCGAATGGAGTTCCCAGGGAAGGCGCTGGGAGCCTAGCGGTAATCGGTGATTTAAAGCAGATGAACTCACGATGGCTGATAGGCACCAGTATGTTAGGCTACGGATGCACTCTTACTGTAGGCATCGGCATACCTATCCCGATACTTTCCGAGGAAATCTTGACCTACACCACGGTAACTGACGATGAAATATTTGCCGCTGTCCTAGACTATGGTGGTGCCTATCAGAATCTGAAGCCAGCCACCCTAGGCGAAGTCACCTATGGGCAACTCAAGAGCGGCCGGGTAGTAATCCAGGGTAAAGAAGTGCCTACTGCTTCCCTATCCAGCTACCCAAGGGCAGTAGAAATTGCCACTACACTAAAGGAGTGGATAATAAGCAGGAAATTCCAGCTAACTGAAGCAGTGGCGCCCCTTCCCGGCGTAGAATCAGGTGTAAACTTCAAGCCACTAAAGGAGCGCCCGGTAAAGGATTAAACCGACAGAGAGGTGATAACCATGGTTGTTTCTAAAAGAATAGTCCTGCACTTCCCCAAACGCATGGGAGACCGGCCAATAATATACCGACTAATCAAGGAGTATGACCTTGAGTTCAATATCCTTAAGGCTTCAATTACCCCTGAAGATGAAGGCTTGATGATTCTGGCGTTGAGCGGTGAGCAAGAAAACTACGATAAAGGTATCAAGTACCTCACCAAAAACGGAGTGAGAATTCAAGCGCTGAGTCAGGATGTTACCCGTAATGAAGAAAGGTGCACGCACTGCGGTGCTTGCGTGACTATTTGCCCCACCGGTGCTTTTAAACTTGACCCTGCAACCAGACTTATCAGTTTTGATCATGAAAAATGTGTGGCTTGTGGGATATGTATTAAGGCTTGTCCACCAAGAGCAATGGAAGTGCATTTCTAATCATTTCTGAACCTCAAGCATATTGTCACTGGCTTAGCGAGTTAAAGCCAAGGATTTATCATTGTGGACACAATTTATCAGCCAAGAACCTATCGCCACTGGGTTAAGTATAGTGACTTAATCTCTTTTAATGTAATGGTAAAGGAGACGGATCTATATATCCGTGCCTCAAGCGATCTCTACAGGAAAGCCCACAAATTGGTACTAAAATATCGCAATATACTCGAAGAGTACATTACACGAAACCCTGCCTTTCTCACTTCCCTTGAACCTATCACTGTTGGAGAGGATGCTCCACATATTGTCAAGGAGATGGCAAGGTCAACAGGCCGGGTCAGAGTTGGGCCCATGGCAGCCGTGGCTGGAGCCATAGCTGAATTTGTCGGTAATGAGCTACTAGTTTTTTCCCCGGAGGTAATTGTGGAAAACGGGGGCGATATATTCCTGAAGAGTCTAAAAAAGAGAATGATTGGGATTTATGCCGGCAAATCGCCCTTAACCGGCCGGATTGGTATGGAAATCAATGGGGAGGACACACCGCTTGGCATTTGCACTTCTTCAGGAACGGTAGGACATTCACTGAGTTACGGGAGGGCTGATGCGGTTATAGTACTTTCCTCATCAGCCACCTTGGCAGATGCTGCGGCTACTGCTATCGGCAACCTGATTGCCCAGCCTGATGACATCCCCAACGGTATTGAGATGGCTAAAAGTATTGAGGGGCTGAGGGGAATCGTTATTATCAAAGATGATAAAATGGGACTCTGTGGAGAGGTGAAAATCTGTCAGATTTCCGAGTAGTATAAGGAGGCTACCCTATGTTTCAGACCAGGGTTACCCAAATTTTAGGCATAAAATACCCTATTATCCAAGGGGCAATGCAGTGGTTATCCAGAGCTGAGCTGGTAGCAGCCGTTTCCAATGCTGGGGGGTTAGGAGTTATGGCGGCACTCACTTTTCCTACAGTAAAAGAACTTCGGCAGGAGATTAAAAAGACAAAGGGTATGACTAATAAGCCCTTCGCTGTGAATGTTACCTTGATACCAACCAGGCGCTCGGTAAACTATGAAGAATATATTAACGCTACCATAGAGGAAGGGGTGAATATTATTGAGACCTCTGGACGAAGCCCGGAGCCGTATATGAAGCTACTCAAGGATGCCAAGGTAACGGTGATGCATAAATGTACACGGGTAAGTGATGCGAGAAAAGCCGAGCGAGTAGGAGTGGATGCAGTAACTATCTTCGGCTTTGAAGGTGGAGGGCACCCTGGTATCTATGATATAGGCTCCATGGTTCTTATTCCAGCAGTGTTGGATTCGGTAAAGATCCCGGTTATCGCTGCCGGGGGCTTTGGAGATGCCAGGGGTTTTGTTGCTGCTCTAGCCTTGGGGGCTGAGGGTGTACTTATGGGAACTCGCTTTATGGCCAGCCAGGAATGTGCTTTACACCCTAAAATTCAAGAATGGTTACTACATACCAGAGAAACAGACACCCTGATAATTCAGCGCTCTATAAGAAATGCTGCCAGGGTAATAAAATCAGATTTCGCTCAGAGCGTACTGGAGATGGAGGAGAAAGGGGCTACACTTGAAGAGCTAGTGCCTCTGATAAATGGATTGCGGACAAAACAAGCGTTAGAGAAAGGTGATGTTGAAGATGCCGTTATGGCCTGCGGTCAGATTATAGGGTTAATACATGACATACCTAGTGTAGGGGAAATCATTGAGGGTATCATTAGTGAAGCCAAACTTATCAGCCAGCGCTTGTATAATAGTCAATAAAACGGGGATTTAGGCAGAGGCTGGAGGTGATTGTATGCTGACCACAGATGAATTTGAAAGGTATGATAGACAAATAATGATTGAGGGGTTTGGAGAGGAAGGGCAAGAAAAGCTTAAGCGAGCCAAGGTATTTATTGCTGGTGCTGGCGGGCTTGGCTCTACTATAGCTTTGCACCTGACAGTAGCCGGAGTGGAGCTGATACGAATAGTTGACCACGATAGAGTTGAACTTAGTAATCTAAACAGGCAAATTTTACACTGGGACAAGGACATAGGTAAGAAAAAGATTGACTCTGCCTTAGAGAAACTCAAGCAGATAAATGCAGGCGTGAAAATAGAGGCTATAGAGGAAACAATCAATGATGTTAATGTTTCTCAACTTGTGGCTGACTCTGATTTAATAGTTGATGCTATGGATAACCTGCCAACGAGGTATATACTAAACAAGGCTGCTTTAGAGATGAACATACCCTTTTTTCATGGAGCCGTCTATGGCTTTGAAGGCAGGGCAATGACCATAATCCCCGATAAAACAGCCTGCTTGAAATGTGTTTATCGGGGTCGCATCACCCCACAGGAGAAGTTTCCGGTAATCGGAGTTACCCCGGCAGTTATCGGCTGTATTCAAGCAATGGAAGTAATAAAATACATTGTAGGCATTGGTGAATTACTAACCAATAGGTTACTGACTTTTGATGGACTGGATATGAAATTCACAGAATTTAAAGTCAAGAAAGACCCAAATTGTGAGCATTGTAGTCGGCTAGAAAGGCACAAGAAGTGAGTGTAAGAATAAATATCCCCCACGAGTGGCGTCACCATACTAAAGACCATACAATAGTTGAAGTCCGTGGTGATACAGTTGGTCAATGCCTTCATGACCTAGTCAGGCAATTTCCCAGGATTGAACTGGGGCTCTTTGACAAGGATGGTAAACTACAGAACTATGTTAGTATCTATATTAATCGGGAAAGCTCTTATCCAGAGGTAATGACTATGCCGGTTAAGGATGGAGATGAGATTGATATGGTAATCATGATTGGTGGGGGATAAGGCCGGCGTTCAAAATCAGGATGTATGGTGAAGGAGGCCAGATATGGCAAAACGACGTGTAATATTTACCTTTCCCGAGGAATTAATCAGAGACCCGATTATCTATAATCTGGGCCAGCAATTCAACCTCGTAACCAATATCCTTCAGGCTGAGGTTACCGAGGAAAGAGGCTGGGTAATACTGGAACTTGTTGGTGCAGACGAAGATATTGAAGCTGGAATTACCTGGGTTACCTCTAGGGGAGTACGGGTTGAACAGGTTAGTGATGAGAACCTCTAAATGGGTTTTACTGACCTGAGCTACGTGACTTTAACCACTTTCGTTTCTGGTCGAGTCGTGTCCGCTCATTGGTTGGCTGATAGCTTGCCCAGAAACTATCTTTGAAAGAGCTAAAGCTGCCATCCAAGATGGCATTTCTCATTTTCTGCACCAGACTGTGAATAAAGCTTAGATTGTGAATAGTAGCCAGTCTATATCCCAGTAGTTCGTTACAATTAAAGAGGTGATGTAGATAGGCTGCCGAGAAAGTGCGACAGGTATAGCAATCGCAGCCGGGAGCAAAGGGCTGCTCCATATTTTTATAGATTGCGTTACTGATATTACGCCTGCCCTGCCAGGTAAATAAAGCACCATTACGGGCAACACGGGTAGGCAAGGCGCTATCAAATATATCGATTCCCCTGGCGACACCTTCCACTAAGTCTTCGGGGGAGCCTACGCCCATCAGGTATCTGGGATTGGTCTCCGGTAATAATGCTGCTGTTTCCTCAACCATAGCCAGCGTTGTTGCTTTTGGCTCACCAAGGCTCAAGCCACCGATAGCGTAACCGGGGAAACCCAGCGAAGTAAGATATTCAGCCGATTGGCGCCGAAGTTCTGGGAAGACACCACCCTGCACAATAGCAAATAGTGCCTGGTCGCTGCGTTGCTGAACTGCCTGGCACCTCTCTGCCCATTGGTGGGTTCTGGTCATCGCTGCCTGCACCTTTGCCACATTATCGTCATGGGCAGGGCACTCATCGAGAGTCATGATGACATCGGCGCCAAGGGTTTCCTGGAGCTGAACAGCTAGCTCCGGGGTAAGAAAATGCTCGCTGCCATCAATATGAGAACGGAACAAAACGCCATCATCACTGACCCGCCGTAGCGCCGCCAGGCTAAACACCTGGTAGCCACCGCTGTCAGTAAGGATAGGCCTGTCCCAAGCCATGAATTTATGTAAACCACCCATTTTCTCAACCACACTCATACCCGGTCTAAGGTAAAGATGATAGGTATTCGCCAATATCATTGGCACCCCGATTTCTTTAAGTTCCTCGGGAATCAGTGTCTTGACAGTAGCCTGACTACCCACCGGCGAGAATACTGGTGTAGGCACAGTGCCATGCGGTGTAATCAATTCCCCGGCACGGGCTTTACTATCAGGGCAGGTTTGAATTAAACGAAAGTCCATTTTATTCTATCCTCGATGCTTACGCCCCACAGCTTTAATATAAGCTCTGGTAATATCATGGCGTCTTAACACTCCCAGTAGAAGCTTGGGGTTATTTCTATCGACTACCGGAATTCGGCCGATATCTCGAGCTCCCAACTTAACCAGAACATCGTGCAGGTACTGGTCGGAGTAAGCTACGATTATTGATTTGGAAGCGATGTCGCCAACAGTTAAACCTTCAGGATTGATTGTTGACATCGCATCTTCAACATCAGCCAGTGTGACCACTCCGAGAAGGTCTCCCTGTTCACTTACCACCGGAAATCCGTGGTGGCCAGTCCTGCGTAATTTAGTTACCAGATCGCTGACAGACATCTGGGGTAGAACGGTAGGGAAATTGCGTGTCATAACCTGAGATACGGCAACTCTTCTTAATGGGCTGGTTTGTTCTAACTGACGAATATCTATGCCCCGTCGCATTAACTTAAGCGTATAAATAGTCTCACGGCTTAGACGCCGGGAAATTAGTGTGCTGATGACTACAGTGATCATTAAGGGTAGAATAATGTTATAATCCATGGTCATTTCAAAAAGCATGATAATAGCAGTAATGGGGGCTCTGGTGGCTCCAGCAAATACTGCTGCCATACCGACCAGGGCAAAAGCACCTGAAGTAGCTATATATGATGGGAATAGTTGATGAGCAGCAGTTCCAAAAGCCCCGCCAAGCATTGCTCCGATAAAAAGAGAGGGGGCAAAAATCCCGCCACTACCACCACTACCGATAGTGAGCGAAGTGGCAATCAGCTTCAGGACAACTAAGATAGTAAGGGAATGGAGGGCTATCTTACCCACTAGGGCACTGTCAACCCCCATGGTGCTTATCCAGTATACGGAACCATAACCCACACCGAATAGATCATAGGAATAAAGGCCAATAAGTCCTATCCCGATGCCACCGATAGCCGGCTTAATGTACTCGGGAATGTGCCAGGCATCAAATAAATCTTCACTCTTGTAGAGCAAGCGAATAAAGGCAGCGGCCACCAGTGCAGATAGAACTCCGAGCAAGGCATAAGGTAAAAATTCCCAGTAGCTAATCATGGCGTAAGACGGTACGTCAAAAGACGGTTGGTCGCCTAAGAATATATGTGAAATGACTTGAGCCGTCACTGAACTTATAACAACGAAACTAAACCTGGGTGTCACGAATCGTCCCAGGATTACCTCGAGAGCAAAGAATATTCCACCAATGGGAACATTAAATGTGGCCGAAATACCGCCGGCAGCTCCACAGGCAACTAGAGTTCTTATCCAATCGTCAGACAATCGAAACCACTGCCCGATGGCTGAGCCGGCAGCGGAACCAATCTGTACAATAGGCCCTTCACGACCAACAGAGCCGCCACTACCAATGCATAATGAAGAGGCCAGAGATTTGATTATTGCTACTCGAGGTCGTATGCGGCCACCCCTAACGGCTACTGCCTCCATTACCTCAGGAACGCCGTGACCTTTAGCTTCCCGAGCTCCGTAGTAGATAAGAAGACCTACCAGAAGTCCACCAACAGCTGGTAAAAGGACCACATAGTATTCCCCGAGGAACCCAAGTATAGTGGCACCACCACCAAAGAATAGGGATTGAAAAATGTTAATCAACCACCGGAAAGCGATAGCACCGAACCCGGCGATAACGCCGACCAGAACCGCCAGCAATATTCCGGTGATAGATTCGGACGAGAATATCTTGCTCGCAAAATAGGATAGCCTATTCTTATTGTGTTGACTTGCAGTTTCCATGAAACACCGACTTCTGCATCAAATGATTACTAGAGGTTTTTCTCTAATCTCTGTACTCATCCAGGTAGCCCTGCAAGATAATGGCGGCAGCTATAGCATCATCTCTGATTCTCTTCTTCTTGTTGCCCTTTTTGTTACCACCTGCTTGCAGCAAACGCTTTGCCGATACTGTCGATAACCGCTCATCACGGAACTCTATCGGAACGTCGGTATGCTGGCATAACATCTGGGTGAAAGCTTGTACTTTCTGCGCTTGCTGGCCGATACTGCCATCCATGGAGCGGGGGAGACCAACTATAATCTGCTTAACCTGATGCTGAGTAATAATATTGGTAATCGCCTCTATATCCAGCCTATCATCCCGGCGGTCAATAATAGTGAGCGGGCTGGCTAGTATACCACCAGGGTCGCTGAGTGCTACCCCGATCCTCTTATCACCAGTGTCCAGTCCTAAACTACGCGTCGTATCTATCTCCAGCTATGGTCTCTGAATTAATTGCTTCACTAACTTAATTGCTTCGTCTAACTTGTTCTTATCCTTGCCGCCAGCCTGGGCAAAGGTGGCTTTACCCCCACCGCTACCACCGGTCACTTGGGCAACCTGTTTTATTATTGCCCCGGCATTATAGCCTTTAGCCACCAGGTCCGGGGTTACCACTGCCAGAAAGACAGGCCTATTTTCATTAACTGTGCCCAAAACTACCACGGCGCTCTTCAATTTATCCCTGAGCAGGTCACTCATCTCCCGTAAAACCTCGGGTCGCAAAGAAGGCGTTCTAGCAGCTAACACTGTTACTCCATTTATTACTTCTGCTTGAGCCAGTAGAGAATCGGCTACTTTCTTAGCCAGTTCCCTCTCCAGAGACAGAGTTTGCTTACGCTCTATATCCAATTCGGCTATCAGGCCAATCACTTTGTCCAGAACATTATCAGGTTTAGCTTCTAAATACTCGGCAGCCTGATGTAAATCCGTCAGAGACTTACCAATAAATACTTCGGCACCACGGCCGGTAACGGCTTCAACCCGCCTTAGTCCAGCACCGATACTGCCTTCACCAGTAATGTGGAAGTAACCTATCTCTCCGGTAGAGTTAACATGGGTGCCGCCACATAGCTCAATGCTAATGGCTGGCTTACCTATCTTTAACACACGAACCGTATCGCCGTATTTTTCATCAAATAGAGCTATGGCTCCTTCAGCAATAGCCTTTTTATGTGAAAGCTCTTCATCATAAACTTCCAGATTCCGGCGTATTTTATTATTAACGATATGCTCTACCTCACGTATTTCTTTTTCGGTCATTGCCGTCAGGTGAGAAAAATCAAATCTAAATTGATCGGGGGTAACCAGTGAGCCCCTTTGCTGGACATGCTCACCCAGCACCTGACGAAGGGCATACTGCAGCAAGTGAGTAGCCGTGTGATTACGGGCAATATCCAGCCGTCTCTCTTCATCTACTATCGCCTCTACCGCATCACCAACCGACAACTTCCCTTCGGTAACATGCCCCTGGTGGAGAATGATATCCGATACACGAATGGTATTGGTTACCGCAAACTTTCCTGATGAACCTACTATCTGACCGGTGTCACCCACCTGCCCCCCCATCTCCCCATAGAACGGAGTAGCCTCCAAAATCAGGCTGGCTTCCTGCTTCTCTTGTATTGTCTCCATGAGCTTACTATCAACTTGGATATGAGAAATAACCGACTTCTGTTTGAAGTTGTGGTAGCCAACAAAAGAGGTTTTCTTAGACAGTTTAAGCGCTCCCTTAATCCCTACTACACCTCCACCTACCTTCACTTTGTAGACCTTCCTGGCTCTCTCCCGCTGCTTGTCCATCTCTTTCCCAAAACCTTCCAAGTCTACCGTAAAGCCATTCCCAGCAGCAATCTCGGTGGTCAGCTCCACCGGGAAACCATAGGTATCATATAGTATAAAGGTATCTACACCCGAAATCCTGCTTTTACCCTTAGTTTTGACTCTCCCCATAATGGAATCCAGCAGTTCCAAGCCGGTACTAAGCGTCTCCTCAAACCTGGTCTCCTCGGCCTTGATTACTTTCAGCTTAAAATCATGCCGTTGTACCAGCTCAGGATAAACATGGCTCATCTGCTCAATACTAATCTTGGCCATTTCCGCCAGGAATGGTTTATCCAGCCCCAACCTCCGCCCAAAGAGAACAGCACGGCGCAGCACCCGCCGCAATACATAGCCGGCACCTTCGTTACTAGGCAGCACCCCATCAGCAATGAGGAAAGCAATCGCACGGCTATGCTCGGCTATGATGCGCATGGCATTATCGCTATCACTGTCTTTGCCATATTTCTTTCCGGCCAGCCCGGAGGTACATTCCAGCAAAGCGGCGAAGAGGTCAGTTTCATAAACAGAAGCCTTGCCCTGCATCACGGCAGCAACCCTTTCCAAACCCATGCCGGTATCAATGTTAGGACGGGGTAGCGGAGTTCTGTTTCCCTCTTTATCCTGGTTATACTGTGTAAATACAAGGTTCCATATCTCAGAAAAACGGCCACACCCGCAGCTTGGGGAACAGGAGGCCTTACCACAGCCAAACTCTTCGCCAAAGTCGTAATGGATTTCGCTACAAGGGCCACAGGGCCCGGAATCACCGGCCGGCCCCCAGTAATTGTCCTTCTCCCCAAAACGCAATATTCTTGACTCGGGGACACCTGTTTCTCGCCAGATGTGGAAAGACTCATCGTCATCAAGGAAGATAGTTATCCAGAGGCGCTCCGGCGGGATTGCCAGATTTTGGGTAACAAACTCCCAAGCCCAACCGATAGCCTCCCGCTTGAAATAATCACCGATACTGAAGTTGCCCAGCATCTCAAAGAAAGTAAGATGGCTGGAATCACCTACCAGCTCAATATCTGTGGTGCGAAAACACTTCTGACACGATGCCAGGCGGGGGCTGGGTGGTACTGCCTCGCCTAAAAAATAGGGCTTAAACTGCACCATACCAGCACTGGTAAGCAATAAGGTAGGATCACCATGAGGTATCAGAGATGAGCTAGGGA
>CAZNEL010000010.1:0-27063 GCA_964572285.1 uncultured Dehalococcoidales bacterium
GCCAGCCCATATCCGGCCAGGGCACAGGAAGCAATATGAAAGGCAACAGTAAAAAATCTCTCCCAGAATCCAGCCAGTGCCATCAGACCGCCAGTTTGCACCACCTGCCATGTCCAGCCGGAGGCAAACATGGTATTATGAACCCACACGGCTTCAAAAACACCGAAGCCTAATCCGGCTACTGCCCCGATAACTAGCCCCAGCTTGGGGTCAATATTCCTGCCCTTACGCCACCAGTAGACAACTACCGGTACTAGCTTTGCCCCTTCCTGAACCAGCCCGCTGAGGAGTATTTGGGGTACGCCGGCGAGTAGAATCCAGCGCGTAAGGACCTCCTGACTCCAGAAGTGACCCAGTGCTTGACCCGTCAAAATTTGGAGGGGAATTTGAACGAAGGTAACAGCCACCAGGGATAGAATGGCACTGCCGGCAAGGACTGCCCAAGCCCACGGTTTCTTAAGGATTGGCGTCCAGTAAGGGGCAAACCAGACGGCACCAAAGGCTATCGCCAATCCAATCCCGATGAGCAGTTGAGTCCATAAGGTATTTGGGTAATAGAACCATGAGACAAAGAAATTAACCATATATTCTAACATGGTATCCTCACATTATGCGCTTGAGCTTGGGATTGGGGGTAATGCCGGGGATTCGGCCTCTTTTGGCAACTGGCTGTCCTTCAATTTCATGGAGATCAGCAGTAAAATCGATGGGTTTAGCCGAGGTGACATAGCTACCGACGCCAAAGCTATCAACGGGTGCACCCTCGTTAATAAATTGCTTGATACGCTCCACATTAATGCCACCGCTGACGAAAATCTTGACATGGTTAAAACCCCCTAAGTCCAGTCTGGCTCTCACCTCTTTTACGAGATCAATGGTAACACTGCCCCTCTCACTGGGAGTATCGAGTCTTACACTACTAAGTATTTCGCCCAGCTCTTTGGCTGCTCTTAAGCTTTCCTCGGCTTCATCTTTAAAGGTGTCTACCAGTGAGACACGGGGTATTTCTTTTGGCATATGTTTATCAAAGGCCAAAGTAGCCTTAACCGTGTCGCCTATGATAAGAATTAGCGCATGAGGCATAGTACCGGATGGCTTTATACTAACCAGGTTAGCACCAGCCACGCTGGAACAGCCAGAGCAGCCACCGATGATAGCTGAGTAGTCCATTACCCCGGCTACCGAAGGGTGAACATGGCGGGCACCAAAGCTAACAACAGGTATTCCTTGGGCAGCTTCCACGCACTCTCGGGCGGCTGTTGCCCAGCCACTACAGTGAGATAATATGCCACAGATAGCAGTTTCGTACAGTCCGTAGCTTTGGTAAGGAGCGGTTATCCGCAGTACCACTTCTTTTCTATCCATTGGCTTACCTTCAGATAGAGCCCATAACTCTCGGTTATCTTCAGGCAGAACCCGAGCCAGCAATGCTTTGACCTCTTCTATACCACAGAGTATTCCGGCTCTGCTGGCGAATACCTCCATAGTAACCACCGGGTTCAGCCCTTCGCCGCGTAACACGTCTATGGTACGGGGAAAATAGACATCAGCCGTCTCTCCAGAAAGGACTGCCTCGGAAGGTTCAAATTTGGGCGGTTTTATTTTAGCTTGCCTGACGCTGGTTAATTTTGCTCCCAGTGTTTGCTCCATGTGCTTCAGGGCAAAGCGATGTGCTGGCTCATCAAACGAGGTAACACAGTCAGTCGGTACTTCTACCTCATAGCCGAGATTCTTGGCATCAGCTACAGTATGTAGCACGCAAATATTAGTGCACACCCCGCAGATAATTAATTTCTCTGGCTTAAGCTTCCCTAGCTTTTCCCTGAGCGTTGTATCAAAAAAGGCACTATAGTGCCTTTTCGGGATTATTTCACCCTGGTACTTGGCTAATTCGGGAATTACCTCTGCCTCTATAGTATCTTCAATGCAGTGTGGGGGAAACAGCTTAAACTCCGGGTCATCAGGGGTATGAGAATCACAAATGAAAAATACCGCAGAGTCCTGGGCAAACTCCTGCTCCAATAAACGCTGTATGTTAGGGATTATTTGTCGGGTTCGGGCCCCGCAGTATAAAGGGTAACCCTCTTCCAGGAAGCCTCTTAGCATGTCTATCACTAGGATTGCATTAGCCATAACTATATCTCCCGTTGATGTCGCCTATTCACTTCACTCCTGCTATTCTTTCCCGTTTTTGTTTAGTGTCTAAAATGCCTTTCACCGGTAAAAACCATGGCGATGTTATACTTGTCAGCCATTTTAATTGAGTCTTCATCTCTTATTGAGCCGCCGGGCTGGATGATAGCGGTTGCTCCGGCAGCGGCGGCTGCCTCCACTACATCGGGGAATGGGAACATAGCGTCAGAAGCCAGAACACTGCCTTTTGCTTTTTCTCCAGCTTTCTCATTGGCTATCTGAGCTGCGATAATGCGACTGGGTTGTCCGGCTCCCATGCCTACCAATGTCTTGTCTTTAACCAGTACGATGGCATTTGACTTTATGTGTTTGGCTGCCCGCCAGGCGAAAAGTAAATCTGCTAACTCGGCCTCAGTCGGCTCACGCTTGGTCGCTGTCTTTAAGTTAACATTGCTTTCAGGAATGGAATCTGAACCCTGGACAAGGAGTCCCCCTTTTACCCGACGGAAGTCAAGGTAACTTGGCTCTGCTTTGCCATAGCCTGGTGGTAACTCAGCAACCAGAATGCGTAAATCCTTCTTGTGCTTAAGTAGCTCGAGCGCCGCTGCCTCATACTCCGGAGCAATTACTATCTCATAGAAGACAGGCTTTATTGCCTCTGCCATGGCTAAGGTAACCGGTCGGTTTGAAGCGACAATGCCACCGAAAGCTGCTATTGAGTCACCACTGAAGGCTCGTCGATAGGCTTCAGCAATGTCATCGTGACTGGCCAGCCCGCAGGAGTTAGTATGCTTGATAACAGCTACTGTCGGTGCAGCAAAGTCAGCTACTGCTCCCCAGGCAGCATCGGCATCTAAAATATTGTTAAAAGAGAGTTCTTTTCCCCATAATTGTTCTGCCCAGGTAATACCGGTTGACTTCTCTTTTTCAACTGACATCTCAGCGTAAAAAGCGGCCTGTTGGTGGGGGTTTTCCCCATAGCGGAGTCCGTAGCGCTTTTTCAGGGCGATGGTCATCTCGTCGGGTAGACCTTCCATGTCCTGCCTCAGGTATTGGGAAATAGCTGTATCGTAGCTGGCTACATGCTGGAAAGCTTTTTGGGCCAGTCTTTTTCGCTCGGCCAGGTCTACACCCCCTGCCCGTAGCTTATCCAGCACCGGCTGATAGTCGGCGGGGTCTACTATTATGATAACGCTGGGGAAATTCTTGGCGGCAGCTCGTACCATGGTTGGCCCGCCAATATCTATGTTTTCCAGGGCTTCATCAATAGTAACGCCCTCTTTGGATACGGTCTGGACAAAGGGATAAAGGTTAACGGCTATCAGGTCAATGGCTTCAATTTTATTCTTGGCCAGTTCTTCCATATGGCTGGGAAGGCTACGTTTAGCCAGAATACCGCCGTGAACCATCGGGTGCAGTGTTTTGACCCGCCCGTCAAGGATCTCGGGGAAACCGGTAATTTCAGAGACACTTTTTACTGGCACACCAGCCTCAGCCAATGACTTCTTGGTGCCGCCAGTAGAGAATACCTCAAACCCTAGCTGGCTTAAATCCTTGGCAAAATCACTTACATTTGCTTTGTTGGATACACTAATAATAGCTCTCATTGATAAACTCCTTTCATCTTTTAGGTTTGGTTTATTCTACTCGATACCTACCCTCGCTTCTCCTGCTTGTTCTACTACTTTCCCAATTACTTTTGCCTCTGGTAATGCTTCTTTAAGTTGGTCGGTATCATCGGGTGAGCAGATTACCACCATGCCGATACCCATATTAAACACACGGTACATTTCATCCTGGGCGATGTTTCCTCGTTGCTGGATAAGCTGGAAGATAGGGGGTACTATCCATGTTTGGCTCTGAAATAGGGCTGTCATGCCCTGAGGTAAAATACGCGGCACGTTACCGATCAAGCCGCCGCCGGTGATATGTGCTATGCCTTTGATTAGGGGCAGTAGCGTCTTTAGCTGGTGATAATAGCAACGGTGAGGTTCAAGAAGTTCTTCACCTACAGTTCTGCCTAATTCAGGGTAGTAGGTATTTAATGCTGATGATGTCTCCCCGAAAATCTTGCGTGCCAGGGAATAGCCGTTAGTGTGTAGCCCGCTGGAGGGTAAGCCAATAATTGCATCACCAACCGCAATCGTCTTTCCCATAGTAATCTTGTCTTTCTCTATCACTCCGATGATGAAGCCTGCCAGGTCGTAATCCTCCCCGCCATATAGTCCTGGCATCTCGGCCGTTTCACCGCCAATGAGGGCGCAACCAACTTCGCGACAGGCTTGAGCTAACCCTTTGACTATAGATTCCACTTGCTGCGGTACCAGCTTGCCCATAGCAATATAATCTAGAAAGAAGAGGGGCTCGGCGCCACAGGTGAAAATATCATTAACGCAGTGATTAACCAGGTCAATACCGATAGTATCGTGCTTGGCTAAAGCAGAGGCAACCTTAAGTTTAGTACCCACCCCGTCAACACTGGATACCAGAACTGGCTGCTTAAATCCCTTAAATTCAAATAGTCCGCCAAAGAAACCTAAGTCGGTCAAGACCTCAGGACGCAGGGTAGAACGTGCATGCTTCGTTATCAGATCTTTAGTCTTGTTGGCAGTATCAATATTGACCCCAGCGGCAGCATAGCTACTATCTTTAATCTTTCTGCCCTCCCATAATTATATTGGGAAAAATTTGGTTCTCAGATATTAGCAATGTTAAATTTAATCATAACATCTCGATAGGCCAGTTGCAATCACAAGCAGGCTGTTTCAGGCATAATGCTTAATATCCTAAGATGATGGTATGGTTGCAGACCTGACACTTAGGTACTGTTTCTAGAAAATAGAGCAGGCAGTAAAATGCTCGAAAGCTAGGTTTAGTCTTGTTTTATGTCCAATTGACCCTTGCGCTCAGCTGCCATGGTTTCCAGTGCCAGTTTATCCATCTCCAGCTGAACCGGCGTCGGGTAATCGCCGGTGAAGCAAGCCATACAGAATATGTTCTTGGGTAAACCCACTGCTTTCACTAACCCGTCGATACTCAGGTATCCTAGCGAGTCGGCACCGATAAAATCCCTGATTTCAGGGATAGTCTTTTGGGCAGCGATTAACTCCCAGCGGGTAGCCATATCCACACCAAAGAAACAGGGATAGCGGAGAGGCGGAGCGCAAATGCGCATATGCACCTCTTTAACCCCGGCTCTTTTCAGTAACTTTACTACTTGAGGAGTAGTGGTGCCGCGAACAATGCTATCATCAACCACTACCAACCGCTTGCCAGCTAGCATCTGGGGCAAGGGGTTAAACTTTAGTTTTACACCCAGGTCTCTAATTCGTTGGTCAGGTTCAATGAAGGTTCGCCCTACATAGCGGTTCTTGAGTAACCCTTCACCTAGAGGTATACCTGATTTGTGGGAATAACCAATGCCGGCGGCGGTAGCTGAATCAGGTACCCCCATCACTAAATCGGCAGCTACTGGATGCTCTTCGGCCAGCCCTGCTCCCATGGCCTGCCGGGCTGAATAAAGCAGCCGACCATTAATGACACTATCCGGACGAGCAAAGTAGATATACTCAAAGATGCATAGTGCTCTTCTGTCTGCCTCTTCATGATAGCTGTCAGCGCCATTTGCATTGATAGCTATTATCTCGCCCGGTTCAATCTCTCGGACAAAATTAGCGCCAATGTGATCGAGGGCACAGCTTTCCGAGGCGATAACCCGGTTGCCGTTGATAGCTCCTAGACACAAAGGGCGTACGCCTAAGGGGTCACGGACTCCAAACAATGTGTTATTGGTCATGATTGTTAGGGAATATGCGCCCTGAAGCCGACGCATAGCATACTTTATCTTGTCTACCCAGTTTGGTTCAGCGGAGGAGAGGATAAGGTTGGCGATGACCTCAGTATCAGTGGAGGTACGGAAGGTATATCCTTGATTGGATAGCTCTTGATATAAGTGCTCGGCATTAATAATGTTTCCATTATGAGCTACGGCGATAGTGTTTAAATCTTCTCCCTTTATTATCGGCTGGACATTATCTACCCTACTGGAACCTCTGGTCGAGTAACGAGTATGCCCGATGGCAATATTTCCACTGAGTTGGCTTAGTGCATCTTCGTTAAATACTTGGGATACCAGACCCATCCTGGCGTAAGTACGGATTTTTTTACCATCAGTGGTAGCTATGCCAGCACTTTCCTGACCGCGGTGCTGAAGGGCAAATAAAGCAAAAAAAGTAAGCCGAGCTACATCTTCACCAGGGGCATAAATACCAAAAACGCCACAAGATTCGTGCAACTATTCCTACCTCTTAAGGAGCTTCAGTTAATCCTACCACACAGATTATAGTTCATTTCTTAGGTAATGGTCAATATATTATACCCATACCTTACAGTTAATCGTGGCACTGAGATTTTAACCAGTTCATAACTGTGGCCATCGCCTTATCATTCTGTCGTAGCCTGTGCCCGGCTCCATCAACTATGATTAGCTGTTTCGGCTCTCTAGCTTGAGCATATAACCTGTAGGCATCCTCAACCTTGACTGTCTTATCCTGGTTACCATGTACCAGTTGTAAGGGGTGGGGGGCAGTTCCCGCTATATATTGAATGGGGCTAACCAGTCTGAAGCCACTAAGCCAACTGGGGACAGAAGGGGGAAAATCCTCGTCCCTGATAGCACCAATGTGGCGAAAGTGGTCAATAATAGGCTGTGGCTCATCAGCATTAAAGAAGGTTAACTCTGCCGGGCAGGCACAAGCGGAAACACAAGATATCCTCTTGTCCTGTGCTGCCACGTATACTGACACTGCTGCTCCGCCGCTAAAACCAAGCAATGCCAGACAGGACCTGTTTACCTCGGGTAATGTCCATAAATAATCAATGGCTGCCTTCAGGTCTTTGGTCCAGCCCAGAATGTCGAAGTTGCCACCACTGGCTCCAGTGCCCCTAAAGTTGAAGATGAAGGCGGCAAAGCCTTCACCGCACATTCTTTCTGCCAGCTCAGGGTAGCCCCCATCATCGGGGTCAGGAGGAGCGCCTGACGGGATACCATGGCAAATACAAACAGTAGGGTACTGGCTCTTATTACCGGGTAAGTAGAGTTGCCCAAGAATGTCTATATTATCTACTTGAAAGGTTGCGTCCTTTTTAAATATCATGCTGATCTCAACAGTAAGAAAAACTCTTTGTTCCCGGAAGCCCCCAGGATGGGTGATGCTACTAGTCCTTCTAATCTGAAGCTATTTTCTGTTATCCAGGCAATAAATCGCCCCAGGACTCTGGCATGCACTGTGGGTTGCTTAATTACTCCTCCCTTTCCTACTTCTTGGCGTTTTGCTTCGAACTGGGGTTTAAAAAGTAACAGCAGGCAGCCGTTATCTTTTAACAACCGGGCTACTGACGGTATCACCTTTTCTACTGAGATGAAGGACAAATCCATGGTAGCCAGGTCTATCTTCTCCGGCAGGGTGATAGGATAGCGGGCATTTACTCTCTCTATAACTACCACTCGTGAATCCTGCCTCAAGCGATAATCTAACTGACCATAGCCTACATCTATAGCATAAACCCGGCTTGCTCCCCGCTGGAGCAAGCAATCGGTGAAACCGCCGGTCGATGCTCCAATATCAGCGACTACTAGAGATGAGACATCAATCTGGAATTGCTCAAGGGCGTAATCCAGCTTAACCCCACCCCGGCTAACAAAAGGAGGTGGCTCAATTAGGGTAATCGTTTCCTCTTCTTTTACCAGGCTCCCCGGCTTAGTAACCGGATTCCCCGCCACTACTACCTCTCCAGCCATAATTAAAGCCTGAGCCTTAGCCCGGCTTTCTACCAGGCCTCTTTCTACCAGCAAGCTATCAATGCGTCGCTTGGCCACTGTTTGTTACCACTCTACAAACTTGGATATATTGGTTAACTTAGGTATATAGCTACTCTGGGTATTTTTGACCTTTACCTGTGTCACTCAAAAGACAATACCCTGGGGCATTATTCACTACGAAAATTCGATGTGCTTTCTCTATTGTTTTTGGCTACTACACTGATTTCAGTATAACACAGTTGAAGTTTACTGATAAGCACGATAAGGCGTGTATTTTAGGGATACCTGATGAGACTAGAGAGCCTAAACCTACTAGTGTTTGGAGATGAAGTAGAAGTAGAAGACAGAGGGTATGTAAACAGTTGCTGAAAACTTGACTATTTGGTTAACAAACAGTAGTATAAACCTTGATTCAGTTTAGTGACAGCCCTAGCTATATTTGTACATGATTGGAAATGAGGGGGCAGAGGATAGTGGCTCACGATAAGAGAGAAATCATCAAAACTTCCCAGTTGTTTTGGAGAACATTTGATAACCAGATAGACAAATTGGTTGACTTGTGTCAGGAGAAATCTTACGAGGCTGGGGCATGTATCTTCTGCGAAGGTGAGAACGCACGCGATCTTTATATTGTTGAAGAGGGTAAAGTCGCCCTCGAGATGGAAATCCGCATTGGCTCACGGACCAGAAAACAGGCAACTATTGATGTTATAACCAAGGGTCAGATTTTTGGTTGGTCAGCAGTTTCAGAAAGGCCAGTTCTTACTGCGTCAGCCATATCTGTAGAAGATACTAAATTACTTGTCTTCAGTGGAAACCTTATTAGGCATTTGTGTGATGAAGATACTGACTTATGCCGTAAAGTGATGCAAGAGCTTGTTAATGTAGTGGAAAACAGACTGTCACATGCCAGACGGACACTAGCTCACGTTTTATCTGTGACTTCTCACGACTTAAGGGCTCCTCTGGCTACCGTTCAAAGTTGTCTGGATGTCATAATTGGTGGCTTTGTCGGAGATATCACTAGTAAACAAAAAGACCTGCTAACGGGAAGCAAGCAGCGAATTTCAGACCTTACTAGCATGATTGACAATATCTTAGACATTTCGTATATGGAAAATAGAGAAGCTGATTTTGAAGAAGTATCCTTACCTGCAGTAATAGGAAGTTCCATAGGTGATGTTCAGGGGATAACTCAAAAGAAAGGAGTGCAGTTAAAGTGCAGTGTGCCTATAGAACTACCACAGGTCTTGGGGCTATCAAAACGCTTGCAACAGGTACTTACCAATCTGCTGAGCAACGGCGTTAAGTTCACTCCTACTGGCGGTACGGTCTCGGTCAGTGCACAGGAAACGGATGGTTATATCCAGGTAGAAGTCGTAGATACGGGAGTAGGGATTTCGCCTGAAGACCTGCCGAGGATATTTGATGATTTTTATCGCGGCGGGAAAGTGGAAGAAGCAGAAGGAGCAGGTTTAGGGCTTTCTATCGCCAAGAAGATTATCAATGCTCACGGTGGTCTAATTTGGGCGGAAAGCCCATGCCCCGAAAGCGGGATAGGAACCAAATTTAGCTTTACCCTACCTACGGTCTCAGCAGTGACTAAAGTCGAAACAGAGGAAGAAGGTGGGGTGATAGAGGGGAAAAGAATCTTGGTTGTTGATGATGACCCTGAGATGTTAAAAGTGACAACACTTGTCCTAGAGTCACGAGGTTACCAGGTAGCTACTGCTCAAGATGGAGAAGAGGCCTTAGCTAAAATAGGGCAGGAGCAACCGGACCTTCTCATTCTAGATCTCTTAATGCCAAAGATGGATGGCTTTGAGGTTGTTAAGCGGCTTAACGAACAAGCAGGGATTGCTGGTATCAAGATACCGATTTTGATATTAAGTGCAGTGAGGGAAGAAAGCAGCCGCCGGCGTTACGAACTTGAAACTAAGACACCCCCCGGCATTGATGGCTATGTGGAAAAGCCAATTTCCCCTCCTCTTTTGCTTCAGCGGGTAGAGGAAGTTTTAGCGAAATCTTAACGAATTGTATACTTTGACTTACATTTAGACTATGGTAACAAGCTTTAACAGAACCAAAGGAGGAAAAACGATGACAAAGCAAGCTAAAATTCTGATTGTTGACGATGACCCTGTTTTTGTGGAGGCAACAAAAGCAGTTCTAGAAAGTAGGAATTATCAAGTGGGCGCTGCTTTTGATGGGGATGAGGGGTTGCAAAAAGTACAGGATGAAAAACCCGACTTGATAATCTTGGATATCATCATGCCCACTAAGGATGGATTTACCGTTTGCGAACAGCTTAAAGGTGACCCACAATTTTCAAAAATCCCGGTGTTAATCTTGACTAGCTTTGCAGAGAAGGGGCGAGAAACTAATATTCCAGTTAGCGCTGGGCTTACACTCGAAGCGGAAGATTATGTTAGTAAGCCGGTGAGCCCTGAGGAGCTGCTCGGGCGAGTAGAGAAAATGTTAGAAAAAGTGGGCTTCGAAAAATAAGCCCGCTTGCCCTTTACCATCCCTTGAACCGATTGGTAATCGGTAACCTTCTGTCTCGGCCGAAAGCCCTGGGGGTTATCTTAATGCCTGGTGGGGCTTGACGGCGCTTGTATTCACTCTTGTCCACGAGTTGGGCTACCTGTTGCACTGTCTCTGTGTCAAACCCCATAGCAATGATTTGTTCGACACTTTTATCTTCCTCAACATAAGCAGCTATAATGGGGTCGAGTATTTCATATGGAGGTAGAGAGTCAATATCCTTTTGCTCAGGCCTTAGTTCAGCCGATGGTTGCTTACCTATGATAGTGGGCGGTATCAGTTCATATCCGGCTAGGGAGTTTCGGTATCTAGCTAGCTCATATACTATAGTCTTGGGTACGTCCTTGATAACGGCAAAGCCCCCAGCCATATCCCCGTAGAGTGTAGAATAACCGGTAGCCATTTCACTCTTGTTCCCCGTGGTGAGAACCAGCCAGCCGAATTTGTTTGACAGTGCCATGAGGATGTTACCTCTAATGCGGGCTTGAATATTTTCCTCAGTAGCGTCAGGTTTAGTCTCCTCAAAAGCCTTAGCTAGCATTTCAAGATAGGCCTGGAAAGCTTGCTCAATCGGGATGGTCATTAGTCTGATACCCAGGTTTTGAGCAAGGAGCTTGGCGTCTGATGTGCTGCTTGGGGAAGTGTATCTTGAGGGCATAGCCACTCCAACTACGTTTGAATCCCCCAATGCATCAGTGGCAATGGCTGCAACCAGACTAGAATCTATTCCTCCAGAAAGTCCGAGCAGTACCTTCTCAAAGCCATTCTTGCAGGCATAGTCACGCATGCCCAGCGTCAGGGCATCATAAACTTCGCCCGGCGGGTTTTGTGCCTCATCCTGCTTGGGTGAAAGTGGCGGTTTCGGTATGATTGCTGACGCTTTAGAAACCACTATTTTTTTGGCCCCTTGCTGTCCTTGCTCTGTTGCCAGAGTACCCTTTCTCCACCTTGGGTCATGAAGACGCGTCCGAAAGACAGACTCGACGTCAAGGTCAGCAACTAGCAGGTCTTCCTCAAACTGTTTACCCTTGGTCATGAGTCGTCCTTTTTCATCCAATACCATGCTATTACCATCAAAGACAAGTTCATCCTGTCCGCCCACCAAGTTATTGTGGGCAACAATAGCCACATTGTCCGAGGCGCGGGTTGCCAGCATTCTTTCCCGGAAGCTCCCCCGGCCGAAATAATATGGCGAAGCACTTATGTTCACTATGACCTCAGCCCCGGAGTAGGCTTGGGTGGTAGCTGGTCCTGCCTCGTACCAGATATCCTCGCATATGTTGACACCGACGCCAACCCCAGCGATGACATATACCGGACATTCGCTGCCAGCTCGGAAGTAGCGGTTCTCATCGAAGACCCCATAGTTGGGCAGGTATATCTTGTGATAGATGTCAACAAGTTTGCCGTCATGGATTACAGCTGCGGAGTTGTAAATATCACTTCTAGTATCAACGAAGCCAACCACCACAGTAACTCCCGTTGAGCTTTCGATGACCTTGTCCAGAGACCGTAGGTTCTCCTCTATGAACTGTGGCTTGAGCAAAAGGTCTTCTGGCGGATAGCCACAGATGGCAAGCTCAGGGAAGGTGATGAGGTCAACGCTTAATAATCTGGCTTGGTTAATGGCTTCCAGAATCTTCTGCGTATTACCGGCAAAATCACCCACGGTGGTGTTTATTTGTGCCATACCAATTCGTAGCCTACGCATACTGGTCTCTCCTCTGTAACAACATGCTGATTCTATTTTATCAGCATTGTCCAAACTTGACTAGATTTGGCTCGTCATATCAGCAAATATTTCTTAAACTGGCATTCGGCCACTTGGGGCGAGTATACCGCTATTACCTTGCTTAATCTTTTTCATTCTCGCTAGCTCCGTATCGGTATCCCCCTTTTCGCTAGGTATTCCTTAGTCTTACCAATTGAGTAGGTGTCGTAATGAAAGATGCTGGCAGCCAGGACTGCATCTGCCTTGCCTTCAATCAGGACATGGTAAAGGTCTTCCAGAGTGCCGGCACCGCCACTGGCGATAACGGGCACACTGACTGCTTCCGAAATGGAACGGGTAAGTTCAATATCATATCCCGCTTGGTGACCATCAGCATCCATGCTGGTAAGCAATATTTCCCCGGCGCCAAGCTCTACCACTTTTTTTGCCCAGGCGATGGCATCAATGCCAGTGGGTTTCTGGCCACTGTAGACATATACTTCCCAGTGCGGCTGGCTGCTGTTTTCTACTCGCTTGGCATCGATGGCAATCACGATGCACTGGCTGCCGAATTTATTGGCTCCTTCTGTAATCAGCGTTGGCTTGAGCACAGCAGCAGTGTTTATTGAGACCTTATCTGCTCCGGCAGTAAGCATGCGTCGCATGTCATTAGTGTTGCGCAACCCGCCACCTACGGTGAGGGGCATGAAGACCTTCTCAGAAATGCGCTCAACAATGTCCACCGTGGTATCACGACCCTCTGGGGTGGCGGTTATGTCCAGGAAGACCAGTTCATCAGCACCCTCTTTATAGTAGAGACTGGCTAGCTCTACCGGGTCACCAGCATCACGCAACTCCACGAAACTCGTTCCCTTAACTACCCGTCCCCCTTTCACATCAAGGCAGGGGATAATCCTTTTAGTTAGCATGTTATTCTCCCTGTGCCATCTTGATAAAATTATCGTACATCCTCAGCCCGAATTCTCCACTTTTTTCGGGGTGAAACTGAGTCGCAACCAGGCTTCCTCTCGCTATGACACTGCAGAAGGGGATGCCATATTCCGTCTCACCAGCTACTAACGATTTGTCATCGGGCTCGACATAGTAGCTGTGAACGAAATAGAAGTTAGCCTTATCTGGTATATCCGCAAACACTGGGTGAAAGCCCTGCTGCTTTACCTGATTCCACCCCATATGGGGAATCTTTAGCCCTGCAGGCAGCTTTCTTACTTGGCCGGGGAAGATATCGAGACACTCATGCCAGCCACCTTCTTCAGTACCGGTAAATAGAACCTGCAGCCCCATACAGACTCCGAAGAAAGGGCGTTCTTCAGCAATGAATCGGCGGATAGGCTCAACCATATTCAGTGCCTGAAGATTTCGCATGGTATCAGCAGCGGCGCCAACGCCGGGGAGGATAACCGCCCGGGCACTGAGCACTTCAGTGGGGCTACTGGTTATCTTCGGCTGGTAACCCAGGCTGGTAATAGCATTGACTACGCTACGTAGATTACCGGCGCCATAATCAACTATGATAATCATTCTTGTTTCTGTCTCCCCAAGCAATAGTATTTGTCTACACTTATATTAGCCCTTGTCAGGGCAATTGGCAACATATTACAGACTATAATTGACAATGGTCGGATGATATAATAGTGATATAGAGCTTGATAAGGAGTTGACCATGCATGAAGCGATGCTCTATGAGAAGCTAGCTAATTCCAGAGTACGGTGTCATATCTGCCAGTGGTATTGCAATATAGGCCCGGGCAAGTTTGGTGTCTGCCGAGTGTATCACAACCGAGAAGGCGTCCTGTACAACATGAACTATGCTAAAGCGTCATCAGTAGCTGCTGACCCTATTGAAAAGAAACCCCTCTTCCATTTCTTCCCCGGTAGCCTCGCTTTCTCAATAGGTGGTTGGGGGTGCAATTTTCATTGTCAGGATTGCCAGAACTGGGAAATCTCCTGTCCAGCGATTAGTGAGCCATGGCGAGGCTCCCGGGAGATTCAACCTCAAGCGGCGGTAGAACTGGCCAAACGCTACCAGTGCCAGGGCATTGCCTGGACATATAATGAGCCTGCCATTTGGTTTGAATATACCTTTGACTCAGCTAAGCTGGCTAAAGATAATGGCCTGTACACTGTATATGTAACCAATGGCTACCTCACCCCAGAGGCACTGGATACTATCGGTCCCTACTTAGATGCCTGGCGGGTTGATGTTAAGGGTTTTACTGATTCCTTTTACCAGAAACTGGCTAAAATACCTCGCTGGCGAGGGATACTTGAGGTTGCTCAGCGAGCCAAACATAAGTGGAATATGCATGTTGAGGTGGTGACTAATATTATACCCACCATGAATGATGATGACCAGCAGCTTGAGGGTATCGCTAAATGGATACGAGATGAATTGGGTGAGTTAACCCCGTGGCACGTAACCAGATTTTACCCACAACATCATATGATGGATTTGCCCCCAACCCCGGTATCCACCCTGGAGCATGCCTATGATATTGGTAAGCGAGTCGGTCTTAAGTTTATCTATACCGGCAATGTCCCTGGAAGCGAGAGAGAGAACACCATTTGCTACCACTGCGGTAATTGTATTGTGCAGCGGTTTGGCTATCAGGCTGAGGTAGTCGGCCTGGAGGGCTCTAAGTGCAAGTTCTGTGGGGCAGAGCTTAATTTCAGAACATTCGGGTAGAGAGGAGGTCATAATGATTAGGAATCCAGTTGTCGCCGGACAATTTTACCCAGGAACATCCTCCCAGCTCAGGGCAATGATTGAGGCGCTGGTTGATGAAAAGTCAGTAAAAGAAGAGATAATTGGTCTGGTTTCACCTCATGCTGGCTATATCTACTCTGGGTCTGTGGCAGGAGCAACTATATCAAGAATAGAATTTAAGGGCACCTTTATTATCATGGGTCCGAACCACACTGGCATGGGAAAACCGTTTAGTATTATGACCGAAGGTACGTGGGCAACACCCCTGGGCGAGGTAGAGATAGATTCGGAGCTGGGTAAGAAGATTTTGACTATATCCAGTCATTTGGAAGAGGACCAAGTTGCTCACTTGCGTGAACACTCCATTGAGGTTCAGCTCCCGTTCTTGCAATATTTCAAGAAGGATATCAAGATAGTACCTATTATTTTCGCTTACTCCGCTGGCTCTGTTTACAAGGAAATTGGCCAGGAGATAGCTCAGGCTGTCAAGGAGTTAAATAAAGAGGTGATAATCATAGCCTCAAGCGATATGACCCACTATGAGTCCCAGGAGGCTGCTCAGAGGAAGGACAATCAAGCTATAGAAGCGATACTGGCTTTGGATGAGGACGAACTGTTGAGGCGGGTTGAGGAATTAAATATATCAATGTGTGGCTACGCCCCGGTGATTAGTCTTATCGCAGCTGCCAAGGAGTTAGGGGCAGCTGGGGCCGAGCTGGTTAGATACCAGACCAGCGGTGATACCAGTGGTGATTATAGCAGCGTGGTTGGCTATGCCGGGATATTAATAAAGAAGACAGAAATGCACCCGCTGGTAATGTTAGCTAAGGAGGCAGTGGAGACTTATGTTAAAGAAGGAGAGGTTCTTAAGCCACCAGATGAACTTACCCCGGAGATGAGGGAGAGAGCTGGGGTCTTTGTTTCTATTCACAAACTTGGAGAGCTACGGGGCTGCATCGGTACTTTTGAACCACAAAGAGAGAATGTAGCTGAGGAAATTATTACCAATGCTATCAGCTCAGCCACCAGAGACCCCCGCTTCCCTCCCGTAGGTCCCGGTGAGCTTAAAGACTTGGAATACAGCGTGGATGTGCTGACCAAGCCGGTGCTGGTAGAGAATAAAGACCAGCTAGACCCCAAGCAGTACGGTGTTATCGTGGAGTGTGGGTATAGAAAGGGCTTGCTCCTCCCCGACCTTGAAGGAGTGGATTCTGCGGACTACCAGATTGATATCTGCCGTCAGAAGGGGGGTATAGCTCCCCATGAGCCGGTGAAATTATACCGCTTTGAGGTGAAGAGGTATAAGTGACACTGATATTTTGCATACTAGAGATTAAGTTGACTCTGAGCTGAGGAACGTTTTAACCCCAGTTACCTTTCTAACGGAGGTATGAATAATATGTTCTATCAGGTAATAATTGGCATGGCTAGCATAGACCATTCGTTGTATGAAAATAGGTCCCGAGATGAAGCCCTAGCACAGTTTTTGTGCCCTTTCATAAATGGTGAAATCACCCTTTTCGAGAATAGGCTTCTTAGCATGTCATTTTTTGAAAGTATGAAAATATTCCAGACAACAAAGCCTATTGATTCAGATTGGCCAGTAAAGAAAGAGGGCTATACGGGAAATCATGATGTATTCCGAGAATCGGCAGTTATAAGCGCTCTTCAAGCTGAAGCAATAGATGTAACGCAAGAACTATATAGGGAAGCTATCACGCTGATTAAGTCTGGACAGTATAAGGAATTAAGAGCGAAAATCACAGAGGCTATAAAAAGTAGCTATGCCTTTTTCATTTGTCCTCTTGAAAATGACGAGGTGACTCACAACTACGAATTCGTCATTAAGCCCGCTGTTCGGCAGTTCCAATTTGAAATCCAGAGGGCTGATGAAATGTCCCATACAGGGACGATTAACGAAGCGATTTTAACCGCTATAAATCGGTCAAAGTTTATAGTAGCAGACTTAACTGATGCTAAACCTAACTGCTATTATGAAGTGGGTTATGCGCATGCTGTAAGGAAACCTGTTATTATTCTGGCTAAGGAAGGCTCAACTCGACATTTTGACATTTCAACTTACAAGTGGAATTTCTGGATGGACTATAAAGATTTAAAACCGAAGTTTGAAAGAGAACTAAAGGTTGTTCTTCGTAACTTAGGGGTTGAAATAAAGGGGGGGACACAGGGGGTGAGGTAGATTAATATAGGGAGGTCTAAAATGGGCGTTATTTCGCCTCTGCTAGCAGTAAGGAACATGAAGGCAACTATTGCGTTCTACACTAATTCCCTTGGCTTTAAGACGGGCATGGCTTTCCCTGATGCCATTAACCCGGAATATGTTGACCTTTCCAAAGACGGCATGGTTCTCATGTGTATACCGGCTGAAAATCACGGCATCAGCCATGAAGAAAAATTTGGCATCGGCGTATACCTCTATATGCAGATTGACGGCGATATTGATGAATATTACGAAGAATTGAAGGGGAGAGGGGTTAAGATTGTAGTTGACATAAAGGAAGAACCATATGGTGTCAGAGACTTCACGGTTGAGGATATCGATGGCTACCAGCTGAACTTTAATCAGATTTCCAAAACCGCTAAAAACTGTATGAGTTGTGGCATGCCCATGACCAAGCTTGAAGATTTTGGCGGCGGCAACCCTGCTAGTGTATACTGTGTGCATTGTTCTAACCCGGATGGCAGCCTTAAGAATAAGAATCCGTGATATCGCTCAGGTCAGGGTCAGTTACGGGTATCGGCGGACCCAAGTTCTGCTTCGGAGAGAAGGCTGGAAAGTGAATCATACTGCGTTGTTACGACCATGACTACTCCTGTCCTTTAACGCTTCGATTGGCCAGTAAATCTAAATTCCATCTGGCCGGTTAAGGGCACACCTTAGTTCTCTAGTAAAATCCGCTACACTTACCATTGACTCGTCAGTTTCCATAAATTGAATTATTCGGCTACCTACAATCACACCGTCGGCTATCTGGGCAACCTGCCTTGCCTGCTCTGGTGTGGATATTCCAAAACCGATACAGAGTGGTTGAGTGGCTACCTTTCTTACTTTAGCAACAAATGTCTCCAGATTAGACGGTAGGTTCTCCCTAGCTCCGGTAACTCCTGCCACCGAGACTAAATATATAAATCCACGGGACCGCTCAGCCACTAGCTTGATACGCTCTTCAGTACTGGTCGGAGCTAACAGGTAAATGAGGTCTAGACCTCGCCTTTGTGTAACAGCCTCCAGCTCTGGGCCTTCTTCTGGAGGTAAATCTGGAATGATTAAGCCAGTAATGCCGGAACTGGTGCAGGCACCACAGAATTTTTCCAGACCGTAGCTGAACACCGGGTTGAAGTAGGTCATAAAGACTAAGGGGATTTCAACCGTTTGGCTTAGTTGCCTGGCTACCTCAAGGCAAAGTTGAGGAGTAATACCATTTTTCAAGGCATGAAAGCTTGCCTTTTGTATGGTGGCACCATCGGCTAAGGGGTCGGAAAAGGGAATCCCGAGTTCCACTATATCACAGCCACTGCTGGCAAGGAGCGGAACAACTTCTAGGGTGGCTTCAATACTGGGATAACCTACCGTAACATAGGCTATGAGAGCTTTATGTTTCGGTGGGCTAAAAGCAGAAATAAGGTGTCTCAAGGTTTTACCTCCAGTGCTTTGATTACGATGTCCATGTCTTTGTCGCCGCGCCCGGAGAGATTGACCACAATTATTTGCTCTTTATCTAGAGAACCGGCTAGTTTGGTGGCATAGAATATGGCATGAGCTGACTCCAGGGCTGGATTAATCCCCTCAGTTTGGCATAACAGCTTAAAACCTTCAAGTGCTTCTTCATCGTTTGCCCCCACATAGGTAGCACGCCCGCTGTCCTTGAGATAACTGTGCTCAGGGCCAACGCCAGGATAATCCAGTCCGGCAGAGATACTATGTGTTTCCATGATCTGTCCATGATTGTTCTGAAGAACATAGGACTTGGCTCCGTGTAGCACGCCAACTCTGCCGGCGATTAGTGAAGCCGCGTGTTTGTCAGTATCGATTCCCCTTCCGGCTGCTTCCACTCCAATGAGGTTAACACCCTTGTCGTTTAAAAAGGGGTGAAAGATACCGATGGCGTTGCTGCCGCCGCCGACACAGGCGATTATATAGTCGGGCAGACGGCCTGATTGATCTAAAATCTGCTGCTTCGTTTCTTTGCCGATTATCGCTTGGAAGTCACGTACCATGGCTGGATAAGGGTAAGGACCGACCGCTGAACCCAGCAGGTAATAGGTGTTCCTGGGGTTGGTTACCCAGTCTCTTAATGCTTCGTTGATAGCATCTTTTAGCGTTTGACTACCTGTAGAAACTGCCCTCACCTCGGCGCCCATTAGTTTCATACGAAAAACATTAAGTGATTGACGGTGCACATCTTCTTCACCCATATAGATGATGCATTCCAAACCCAGCTTGGCGCATACAGCAGCGGTGGCTACCCCATGCTGCCCGGCACCGGTCTCAGCTATAATTCTACGCTTGCCCATTCTCTGAGCAAGAAGGCCCTGCCCCAGAGCATTATTAATTTTATGGGCGCCGGTATGAGCTAAGTCCTCTCTCTTAAGGAAAATCTGGGCGCCACCGCCGCAGTCAGTCAAACGTTCTGCAAAGTATAGCGGGGTTGGTCTTCCTGAGTAGTTATGGGACAGCGATTTATATTCAGCCCAGAAGGCAGCGTCAGTCGTAGCTTCCTTGTAGGCTGCTGCCAGCTCATCGAGGGCTGGTACCAGCGTTTCCGGAACGAACCGCCCACCATAGTTTCCAAAGTATCCTTTATCGTCAGGTAACATTAGGCTTTCTCCTTCTATCGGTGAAATCTTTATCCTGATAATAGGGAGGCTTTATTGCTGCCATTAACTCGGCAAACTGCTCCGGGTAGAGGGACTGCATGCCATCAGAAAGGGCATGACGGGGATCATGGTGTACTTCGACCAGGAGCCCATCGGCACCTACGGCTATGGCTCCTTTGGACAGGGGGACAACATACTCCCTGCGTCCGGCAGCATGACTGGGGTCAACCATGACAGGTAGGTGGCTGACTTCTTTGATTGCCGGTATGGTGCTTAAATCCAGGGTATTCCTCGTATTATCGGAAAAGGTGCGTATTCCACGTTCACACAGGATAATTCGGGTATTCCCTTCAGACATAATGTACTCAGCCGACATTAACAACTCATCAATGGTGGCGGCGAAGCCCCGCTTCAGCAGGATTGGCTTTGAGGCATGACCTGCTCGGCGTAGCAGGGAGTAGTTATGCATGTTCCTGGCCCCAATTTGAATAATATCGGCATATTGTTCCACGATTTCAATATTCGTGTGGTCAACAGCCTCAGTTACTATCAATAATCCGGTTTCTTCACGGACTTTTTGCAGTATTTCTAGTCCTTCCTTGCCTAATCCTTGAAAGCTATAGGGTGATGTCCTGGGTTTGAAGGCGCCCCCGCGAAAGACCTGTGCACCGTGTTGTTTTACCAGACAGGCAATAGTGAGTGCCTGTTCTTCATTTTCCACGGCGCAGGGCCCGGCCATTATTACTGGCTGTTCACCACCAATCTTGATATCACCAATGGTTATAACCGTGGAGTGGGGATGGGTTTCCCGGCTCACAAGTTTATATGGTTTGGTTACCGGAATGGTCTCTTTCACGCCATCTAGCAAGAGCAACCGCGAATTTTCAACTGAGCCTTCGTTGCCTACAATGCAAACAGCAGTCCGCTGGGCACCAGGCATTGGGACACCACGGAAGCCGAGGTTCTCAATTTCACGGACAACAGCTTGCACCTGTGCTTCGGTAGCATCGTTTTTCATAATAACCAGCATCTAATTAGTTCTCCTTGTGCGTAAAATACATTAGTAATATCATATAGCTACGTGAACCGGACTGCTTCAATGAAGGCTTTGGTTTTTGAAGGGTCTTTTTGGCCCTTACTCTCTACGCTACTAGAAACGTCAACTCCCCAGGGTTTACATTCTCTAATCAGTTGGCCAACGTTTGTCGGGGTGAGCCCACCAGCAATAATCACCGGGAATCTCGCCGCTGCCTCCCTGGCTATTTGCCAGTCAAAGGTTTCCCCCGTACCGCCATAGATATCCTTAGCCTGTGAGTCAAGGAGGCAGATCGGATCATGTTTTAAGTGTAGCTGGTAGCCCATATCTACTTTATTTAGGATTCGTCCAATTTTCATACGAGCTGATATATGAATAACCTTGATGATTGGCCGCTCAATCTTTCGGCAGTAGTGCCAGGTTTCGTTACCACTGAGTTGTACCCAGTCTAAGCGACAGTATTCGGCAATCTGGTTAACTTCCTGAGCCGGTAAATCAACAAAGACACCAACCACTGCCGGGCGGTGCTCCAGTCCAGAAATGGCTTCTACCAGCAGTAAGGCTTTTTCCGGCAAGACCTGGCGTTTGCTGGGAGCAAAGACTAATCCCAGGAAGTCAGCCCCGGCTTTAGCTGCCACCAGAGCCGATTCTATGTCGGATAGCCCGCAAATCTTAACCCTGGTCAAAATAACTCCTTCATTTTGGCGGCGATGTCGGGTGCTGACATTAGGGATTCACCAACGAGAACCGCATCAACATTCCATTGCCTCAACTTTTCCGTATCACAGCGGTTCTTTATGCCACTTTCACTGACCACCATTCTATCTTTGGGAATGAGTGGACGTAAATGTCCCGTAGTAGTAATGTCCACGGTAAAGGTTTTTAAATCCCGGTTATTAATTCCGATAATCCTGGCTCCACTCTGTAACGCCATTTCAACCTCGGCTTCACTGTGCACTTCTACCAGGCAGTTCATGTCTAACTCATGGCTTAACTCAAGCAGCGCCTTTAGTTTCTGGAAACTCAAGATAGCCACGATAAGCAGCAGGCTGTCGGCGCCGTAAGCTCGGGACTCGTAGATTTGGTAAGGGTCAGTGATGAAGTCTTTCCTGAGCAAGGGTGGTCTCTTATTACCCAACGCTGTTTTAATGTCGTTCAGGTGGTTGAGACTACCCTGAAAGTATTTAGTTTCGGTTAATACCGATATCGCCGAAGCACCGTTATTGGCATAGATTTGGGCTATCGCCACCGGGTCGAAATCAGAGCGAATGATACCCCTGGATGGCGACGCTTTTTTAACCTCGGCAATGAGTTGAACTTGATCACCACATAGAGCTGGAGCAAAATCAAGAGGTGACGGCTGCTCCAGTGCTATCCTTTTCAGCTCTGCCAGAGGTAAGCGACGCTTTCTAGCTTCAAGTTCCTCAAGATTATCTTTTACAATCTTATCCAAAATCATTCTATGCCTTCTAGGCCAGGGCTCTGGCTGACCTCAATTAGCTGCTCCAGTTTTGCCAGGGCATGGCCGTTATCTATTACTTCTCCAGCTAAGGTTACTCCTTGTTGAAGTGTTGCCACCTTGTCGCCAGCTACCAGAGCGGCGGCAGTATTCATTAACACCACGTCTCGCTGAGGGCCTGAGGCACCGGCTAATATGTTGCGTAGTCGGGAAGCATTTTCAATGGCAGTGCTACCTTTCAAATTATCAAGGCTAGCACTGGATAGGCCGAAATCTTCCGGGCTGATGGCATACTTCTTAATATTGCCATCTTTAAGTTCGTAGACTCGAGTTTTCCCCGTAAGAGTGATTTCGTCTAAACCGTCTTCCCCATGAACTACCAGAGCGTGGTGGCATCCGAGGTTTCGTAGTACTAAGACCATTTTCTCTAGCAGTGCTTCTTCGGCAACACCCAGCATTTGGGCTCTGGCGCCGGCCGGGTTGGTCAGCGGACCGAGGATATTGAACACCGTTCGAATGCCAATCTCACGGCGGGGAACTGCGGCGTGGTTCATCGCGGGATGAAATACCGGGGCAAACATGAAACCTATTCCCACTTCCTGGAGGCACCTCTGCACCTGTTCGGCATTAAGGTCAATCTTGATTCTTAAAGCCTCCAATACGTCGGCACTGCCACACTGGCTGCTCATGGCACGGTTACCGTGCTTGGCTATCCTGAGTCCGGCTCCGGCAGCGACAAAAGCAGCGACGGTGGAGATGTTAAAAGTGTGTGAGCCATCGCCACCAGTGCCACAAGTATCCACTACCGGCTCGGTAATGGTTACCGGAACAGCTCTGGCCCGCATGGTCTTAGCCAGCCCAACGATTTCATCAACCGTTTCCCCTTTGAGCCTGAGGGCGGTAACGAAGGCGCCGAACTGAGCCGGAGTAGCCTCCCCTTGCATTATCTCCTCCATGACCGAGGCTGCTTCCTCCATAGTCAGCGAACGCCCAGAGACTAAGGTGGTAATAGCTTCTTTAATCACTCTTGGTCTCCTTTTTTAGACAATGGGCTAATTTTCAGTGGGCTGATATTGACCGTTCCTTTGTCCTTATTTACGCTTACCTCTCGGATTGACTCAAGGGAATTACCATATACATCTTTGTAATAAACTACTAAAGCTCTGCAATTATCCCTTTGCTCTAACAACAATCGCACCTCGTCTGTGTATCCCATTTGTTCTTTTCCAATAGCCACAGGGATGGTATGAAAATCCCATCGGCGAGTTGTGCCCCTATCGTCTTCAATAAAGGAGAATACTTCTATCGCTGGCCCAACACCAACATTGCGAAGTCTACATGGTAGGTACTTAGAGAATATCCCCTCCTTAGCGTTATATGCTCGTGTCGCCATCTCCGTAGGTTCCAATATCGCATCCACTATATCTATTATGGGACGGAAAGCATCATACCTCTGCTTTCTCATCTCCTCAGCCATTTTTACGCTGGCCTCTGCCTGTTCTTTAGTAGCTTTGGCAATATCTGCAGTCCTCTTCACATAAGCAATAGTAATAAGAACGAGGATAAACGTGATTATTATCTCGAAAGCTTGTGCAAAATTAATTAGGTTTTGTATAAATGTAATAATCAATATTATGGCTAAGGCTATGACGCTAAAGATAAGAGTGCTAAATTCCTTTTTAGTCATTTCTTCACCTCCGAATTGTTGCTCCTAGTATAAGACAACCGGAGGAAATTTTTAAGTAAATCCTTGCCCACTTCGGTCATGAATGATTCAGGGTGGAACTGGATACCTTCTACCGGGTACTGATGGTGTCGCAGGCCCATAATAGTGCCGTCCTCTGTCCAGGCGGTTACTTCCAGGCAGTTGGGGAGTTCCTCACGCTCTATTATCAGTGAGTGGTAGCGAATGGCGGAAAACGGGTTGGGCAGCCCGGTAAATATCCCCTGGCTGTTATGATATATTAAGGACGACTTGCCATGCATAATCTCTTTGGCCTGTCCAAACGAGCCACCATAGCTATAACCGACACACTGATGCCCTAAGCAGACACCAAGTAACGGTAGGCGGGAACCAAAATTGCGGATGACCTCATTGGAGATACCGGCGTTCAGTGGTGTTGAGGGGCCGGGTGAGATAACTATCCGCTGCGGCTGCATCCGCTCAATCTCTTCAAGAGTGGTCTTGTCATTACGCACCACCACCACTTCCTCTCCCAGCTCACTCAGATATTGAAAGAGGTTATAGGTAAAGCTGTCATAGTTATCAATTAGTAACAGCATGACTTTCCTCAGCTTGGCTAATAGCTTTGAGTAATGCCCTGGCTTTATTCATACTTTCCTCATACTCACGTTCCGGCACGCTATCGTAAACAATGCCACCCCCAGCCTGCACGTAGGCGATATTTTCCTTCATGACCATAGTTCTTATGGCTATCGCCATGTCCATATTGCCTGAAAAGGAGAAATAGCCCGCTGCCCCGGCATAGGGGCCTCTTTTCTCTGGCTCAAGCTCGGCGATTATCTCCATAGCCCGGATTTTGGGTGCACCGGACACCGTGCCTGCCGGAAAGCAGGCTTGTAGAGCATCGAAGGCGGTCATATCGCTTCGCAATTTACCCTGCACATGAGTAACCAGATGCATAACATGGGAGTAGCGCTCAACGTCCATCAGGTCGCTAACCTTAACCGTGCCTGGCTCACTGACACGCCCGATGTCGTTACGTCCCAAATCTACCAGCATAATGTGTTCCGCGCGCTCTTTTTCATCGCTGCGTAGCTCTTGTTCCAGTTTAAAATCTTCGGCCGTATCGTTACCTCGTGGCCTGGTTCCGGCCAGTGGGCGTGTCATAACCTTGCCATCTTCCACTCTGACCAGAATCTCGGGTGAAGCCCCGATAATGTGAAAATCATTGAAATCAAGAAAGAACATGTAAGGTGAAGGATTAATGGTGCGCAGTGCTCTGTAAATCTCGAAAGGGGCAATATCAGTTCGTTGACTCAGGCGTTGGGATAGCACCACCTGGATAGCCTCGCCTTCGGTTATATACTGCTTTATCTTAAGCACACTGGCTTCAAATTCCTCCTTGGAGAAGTTTGATGAGAGTTTATAGCCTTCTGTGGGGTGAGTGGTTGTTTTATTGAGCTGGCTCGGCTGGAGGGGTTGGTTTAACCTGGCCACCAGATCGTCAATCTTTTCCACTGCTTTCTGATAAGCTTCTTCTATATTCTCATCAAGGTGAACATGGCTTAATACCTTTATCTTATGAGTAACATGGTCAAAAACAAGCATGGTATCCACCAGCATAAATAGTGATTCCGGTAGTTGTAGAGGGTCCTGGTCTGGGGAGGGTAAATCTTCGAAGCGATTTATCGTTTCGTAAGCCAGATAGCCGACGGCACCACCGCAGAACCGCGGTAAATCACCAACCGGTACTATTTTGTACTTATTCAGTTCCCTGGTAATGAGGGGCAAAGGATCAATTTTATCCTCTCCCTTGGTGGTTAGCACGGCATACGGTTCCGTACCGATGAAGCTATAGCGGGCCAGTCGTTGCCCCCCCTCAACACTTTCCAAGAGAAAAGAATAACCGCCGCGATTAATCTTCAAAAAAGTAGATACTGGCGTCTCCAGGTCGGCGACTATTTCTCGGCAAATAGGCACCAGATTGCCGTCCCCTTTATACTTCTTAACATCTTCTAATGTTGGGTAATACATTGGCGTATCACTCCTGATAATAAAAAACCTCTCGCCCATAGGGGCGAGAGGTCAACCATTCGCGGTACCACCCTAATTAATTGCCTTAAGCAATTATCTCTTTCAAGTACGGCTTCACCAATTTGAAGCGATACCCTGGGCTTTGATAACGATGCCCACTTCGTCAAAGCTTACTTGGGTAGAACCCTTTCAGTTTGCAGCTCCCGAGTCCATTCAACCCCTGCGTTGATACCGGCTCACACCTTACCCGGCTCTCTGAACCCCGCTAAGGGCATACTAGTCTCGTTCCCAGCCTTTACTTTCTATTTTTAACAATATAAACTAACGGCCAGACTCTTGTCAAGTGGTTAATGGCTCTTTGTCAAATAGTGTGGAAATAGGGTAGAGTATCAATTTGAATTAGTTGACACCTTGATTTAATTAGCAGATAATTAGGCCCACTATGCATGGAGCTAATAACTTCGCTTTCATTGATGGTACAAACCTACACCTTTCGACAAAGTATTTGGGATGGTCAATCGATTGGCGGTTGTTTAGAGAGTATCTAACAAAAAGGCATAAGGTAACTCAAGCTTATTATTTCATTGGCTATTCACAACAGCAAATATCGCTTTATAACCATCTGAGGAACTATGGTTACAAATTGATACATAAACCTTTACTTAAACTACCCGATGGGGGCGTAAAGGGGGACTGTGATGCCGAATTAGTACTACACACAATGATTCAGTATTACAATTATGACAAGGCAGTAATAGTTACAGGCGATGGTGATATGGCTTGCTTGGTAGAGTATCTCGATAGTATTAGTAAATTCAAACTTGTTATAGCGTGTAAGCCCGATAGTTGTTCACATTTGATACGGAAAGCATCAAGTGACAACATTATGTATATTGACTACCTTCGAGAAAGGTTCGAAAAGAAATAGAAGGGACAACTATAGGATTCAATACCCATAGTCCTCCCTTCCATCATGATACCCTTATTATTATACCACTTATACCACACTTGTCAATACCCAGTCTCTTCCAATACAAGATGAGCTTGGAGGGGGTATCGATTTCTACCACAAGA
>CAZNEL010000011.1:0-26620 GCA_964572285.1 uncultured Dehalococcoidales bacterium
TGCCCCATTATCTCCTGCAGGGAGCGGAGGTCTCCGCCCTGGATGATAAAGTTCTTGCCGAAAGCATGCCTCAGGCGGTGGGGCCCCATTTTCGGCCCCTTAATACCTGCTTTCTCCATGTGCCGGCGGACTATGGCGTAGATGAGGTTCCTAGTGATTGGACCCTTGTGACCGTAAAACACGTGGTCATCTGGGCTCGTGGTGGCAATCTGGAGGAGGAAACGCCTTGTCTCTTCGCTGATGGGAACCTCGCGCCAGCCCGTCTTACCCTGGACGACCACTGTTTCCTGCTTGATGTTGTGTTTAAGGAGAGAGCACGCCTCGCCGGCCCGCACCCCGTTGTCCATCATCAGGGTCAATATTGCCCTGTCTCTCGGTTCTTGAGCAGACTGAAGGAGTCTCATGAGCTCGTTGGGCTCAAGGGTCGGCATGAGGGTCTTGGGGCGGCGAGGTGGGTTTATAGCGTCCATGGGGTTGGGAATCCTGTGGCGGCTGCTCATGAATCTGAAGAAAGTCTTCAGGGCTCGGTAGACGTCAAACCTTGTTTCTGGGCTGCCCTGAATTTCCGCCATGAAGTATTCGACCGGCTCCGGTCGACGCGGAAGGGTAGGGCAGGATCTGGCGAAGGGGAGGAGCCTGTCCTTGTACCACGATATGGTGGCGGGGCTTAGATTAGCCGCAATCCGGCTGGCAAGGAACTCTCGGACTGCCTGCTCTGTCCTCATGGTGTAACCTCCCTAGTAAAGACATTAAGGAGATTACCACCAGTTCCAACGGACACAAAAGGTCGAAAAGTATCAACACTCTTCGACGGGGTGGGGGTTGTACCGATACTTTGATGAGGGGTGGTCGGGCACTGCCGCAGGGTTAGGAATCGTGGCGTGCAATACTTTGGTATTTGCGGCTTTAGTATCGATTTTTCGATACTATCGTACAGGGTTACCGCAAAGGGGAATGGGGGGAATGCTGTTTTTACGAGTGGATGGCGACCCCGGGGGGATTCGAACCCCCGATCTCCACCGTGACAGGGTGGCATGTTAGTCCACTACACCACGGGGCCATTCTAATAAAAGGTACCCTTACTTAGCTAAAGTCTATCAGGAGTGATATACTGTGTCAAGCTATTAGTTAGATCGTCAGCCACGCTATTCATAAGAAATTCGTTACCAATACCACGATATTGTTTGTATTCTTATGGTATGGTATAATAAACAATAAAATTCTTAGGAAAATATATGACAGCAAAAAAGGCACCAGAGAAAATAGTCGATGTAGAGGACAAGCAGTTACGTAGTTACGAATTAATGTTAATTGTTAGTCCAGAGGTCATGGATGAGTCACTTGATGCAACAGTGGATAGAATAAGCCGTCTTATCACTGAAAAAGGCGGCACGATTTCTAGCGTAGATCAGTGGGGCAAAAGAAAGCTTGCCTATCCCATAGGTCATTTTTCGGAGGGTAATTACGTATTGACCCGGTTCGAATCTAAACCAGACTTAGGAAAAGAGCTAGAGGCAAAACTACTAATTTCCGAGGATATCCTGCGACATTTACTAATACGAAATGAGTAGTAAACGAAGAGGAGCAGCTATTCCCTATAAATGAGGAAATGGTGCAAGGAGTGTTAGGGCGATGGTAAGCTTAAATAAGGTAATTATTATAGGTAATGTTGGGACCGAACCTGAAATGCGCTTTACCCCTAATGGTAATCCAGTAACCTCATTTCGCGTAGCTACTAATCGAGTATATACTACTCCTGATGGTGAGCGCAAACGAGAAACAGAGTGGTTTACCGTAGTTGCTTGGAACAGACTAGCGGAGCAGTGTAATCAGTTTTTGACCAAAGGGCGGCTTGTCTACGCTGAGGGCAGATTACATACTCGCACATGGGAGAGCCAGGATGGACAAAAGCATTCTCGCTCTGAGATAGTGGCTAATAGAGTAGTGTTTCTTGACAGGCGAGAGGCGGCTCCCCTTGCTGAAGAGGCTGGTGCCGGTGAGGTGATGGCTGAAGAGGCTAGCGTTGGGGAGTTAGAACCAGAGGATATTCCATTTTAAGTAGTAATTAGAACTTAAGTAGGCTTAGCCGGAAAGGTAAGGAAGTAAACTAGAGTGGTTGTATCAAGATTTGGAAAACCCAGGGCGAAGACAGGAAATAGACCGAGATACGTGGCTAGGCGTAAGTTTTGCTCCTTTTGCACCGGTAGTAATGATGCGATAGACTATAAGGATCCAGTGAAGTTGACGCGCTTCATATCGGATAGAGGGAAGATTGAACCTCGTCGCAGAACCGGTACTTGTGCCAAGCATCAGCGTGCCTTGGCGGTAGCTATAAAGAGAGCCCGGCATTTAGCCCTCCTACCCTATGTACCAGGTCACATGCACAAAACAGAGGGTATTATGAGACGGGACTAGCTCACGTGGTTAAACCCCAACCCCCTTGCTCATATCAAAGAGAGAGTTTCCCCACTAAAAATCCCTTAGCTAATGAAAGAGCACGCGAGTAGTTGATTTGAAGCCTTTGCTTGAGCCATGATGGGTCCCACAGCCTCTATTGAGTTTCTACTTTAAAATTGTTGTGCATGGAGAGATGGGGGTTTCAACCCCTTGTTTGACACTTGAGTAGTGGTAGAAGTATAATTTGTTTCAGTCTATCAGTTAGGGAGTTATAATGCCGAAAAGAACTTATCAACCGAAAAAGATTCCACGGAAACGTGAGCATGGCTTCCTAGCGAGAATGAGCACCCGTGGCGGGCGAGCTGTATTAAAAGCCAGGCGGCTTAAAGGCCGTAAGCGCTTGACCGTGGTTTAATCTGAGAAAGTACACTTGATGAGAAAATCGGCTAGGGGTGGGGTAGGCAATGCGGGGAGATGAATATCTTACTAAGTCAGACCAGTATGCACTAGTCTATAATAAAGGTAAGTCATGGCGAAACGACTTGGTTGTGATGAAGGTTATGCTCAACGGTCTTGTTTCAGCTAGATATGGCTTTTCGGTTAGTAAACGTGTTGGCAAAGCAGTGACTAGAAACAGAGTAAAACGGTTGCTTCGTGAGATTTTACGGATAAAACCTCTTGAACCAGGGTGGGATATTGTATTTATTGCGCGTCCATTAGCTGCTAGTGCCAATTATGCCGCTCTGGAGAAATCTATTAGTAATTTGCTGTCTCGGGCTCATTTATTAAGAGCGCCCGGGGAAACTATAAATCTTGGACTTGGAGTGCTATGAAAAAGCTTGCTCTAGAGCTAATCAGGCTTTATCAGGTAACCATATCACAAATTACGCCGCCGTCCTGTCGCTTTGTGCCGACTTGTTCTCAATATACTTACGAAGCTATTTCAAAGTTTGGTTTTTTCAGGGGTGTTTGGCTGGGTACCAAGCGGCTAGCCCGTTGTCATCCTTTGCATTCTGGTGGCTATGACCCTGTGCCATGATACTGGATTTTTGGAGAAAGTAAGTGTGGTTTAAACACAATAAAGTGCTATTTGGGAAGGCAGTACTACTTGCTGTTATGCTTCTCATGGTCGTGAGCGGGTTCACTGGCTTAGGTTGTATTAAAGGTTTACAGCCTATCGGTTGGTCAGGAGGAGTGGTAGCTGATGGTAATCTGTATGTAGGTTCTGAGGAAGGCAGGCTGGTAGCTATTAATACAGCAGATGGTAGTCGCCAATGGTCTGAGGCTCTAACTAAACAAGATACATCTACGGGTTTTGGATGTATGGCACCAACTGCTGGGGGTAGCTGTTCGGCAGCACCAGCCGGAGTAGCAGTATACGGAACCCCAGCCGTGGCTAATGGTTTAGTTTACCTGGGTGGCTACAATGGTAAAATTTATGCTTATAATTCTAGCTCATTGGCACTACGATGGGTATACCCCCGTGAGGATTACCTCGAACATATCGTTAGCGGTCCGGTGGTAGCTCAGGGTAAACTCTATATTGGCTGTTCCGACGGAAAGCTATATACTCTGGATGCTGAGACCGGCGATAGAGAATGGGAATTCCAGACTGGCGATAAGATTTGGTCAACTCCAACTATTGATGCGGATACATTATATGTCGGTTCCTTTGACAATAAACTCTATGCCTTGAGTGCTATTGATGGTAACAAAAAGTGGGAATTTGAAGCCGAAGGAGCTATTGCGGCTACCCCCCTGGTCTATAATGACACAGTTTATATTGGCTCCTTTGACAGGTATCTTTATGCTCTGGATGCCGCAAACGGCAACCTTAAGTGGAAATTCATGGGTGAGAATTGGTTTTGGGCAACGCCGGTAATTCATGATAATGTCCTCTATGCCGGTTGTCTTGATGGTAAGGTTTACGCCCTGGATGCTGAAAGTGGAGATAAGATAGCCGAGTTTGACCTGGGAAGCTCGGTTTCTTCTTCGCCAGTGATAGTCAATGGTTCTGTCATCTTTGCTTCGCGGCAGGGCGTGATATACGCTGTGGACACTAGTAACAATGAAATGAGACAACTAGTTGATATTGAAAAGGATGTGTATGGTCCGCTTTCGGCTAGTGGAGAGATCGTGTATGTTCATACCCCGGACCTGACCCTTCACCTGGTGGAGGTTCAAACCGGGGTTAAGCTAGAGACCATCTCATTAAAGAGTAGCGAGTGAGGTAGATTTCGTTGAATCCTTGGGAGCTTATCATACTGCAGCCAGTAATTAATGTGCTCATTATGCTGACTCATTATTTGCTTGACAACTTTGGGCTGGCTATTATTACACTGACTATTATTGTTCGTGCCGTAACACTGCCACTCACCCTCAAGCAGCTTCGGGCTACCAAAGGTATGCAGACACTTCAGCCCAAACTTGCGGAGCTTCAGCAAAAGTACGGTAAAGATAGGCAAAAAATGGCACAAGAGCAGATGAGGCTCTATAAGGAATCGGGCATGAGTCCTGCTGGTTGCCTGCTGCCTATGTTAGTCCAAATGCCCGTCTGGATAGCCCTCTACCAGGCAATTATTCTGGCTCTGGCAGTAGCTCCCGAGGCTTTATTAAACCTGTCGCGATATCTTTACTCCTGGCCGGTAGTATATTCTATGCTGCCTTTGGGGAATGATTTTCTCGGCTTGAACTTAGCTGAACCCAATTTCGTACTGGCAATTCTGGTCGGGGGCACCATGTGGGTGCAGCAGAAGATGGTAACACCTGTCACCACTGACCCAAGGCAAAAGACGCAGAGTCAGATGATGCTGTGGATGATGCCACTCATGTTTGGCTTTTTCTGTCTAACCTTTCCCAGTGGTCTATCTCTCTATTGGCTGCTTTCAAATATTATCACCATCGTTATCCAATATTATGTTACTGGTTGGGGAGCTCTAGCTCCAGCAGCAGCCAAACAGCCATCGGGTAGAGATAAGAAATATATGAGGCGTATTAACCAGGTCGAGCAAACTCCTTCAGAGGCCCCCGTTGAGGCTGACATTGTAGTATCAAATTCAGAAGCAGGTGATTATGGAAGAACTGGAGATAAGAGCCAAGACCGTAGAGGCGGCTATCCACAAAGCCTTAGAGCAATTAAACGTCAGTCGGGACGAGGTGGAAGTAACCGTCCTAAGCGAAGGTAAGAGTGGGGGCATCCTGGGTCTGGGTACTGAAGATGCCAGGATTAGAGTGAGACCGCTAGTGCCTGCGTCAGAAGAAAAGAGTGATGCTATTGAGGCAACTAAGGGTGTCTTAGAGGCGCTTCTTAGCAAAATGGGAGTGCTGGCATCAGTTATGCCCTGTACCCAGCCCGCTGAGGAGGGAGAAACTGGAACAGCCGCTAATATTGCTTTCAACATAAAAGGTGATGACCTTGGGATTTTGATTGGGCGGCGTGGGGAGACACTTGCCTGTTTGCAGCACATAGTTAGGCTCATTATGGCGCATCAGAGAGAGTCCTGGCTACCTATATTCATTGATGTTGATGGGTATAAGGAGCGCCGCTATGAGGCTCTGCGGAGTTTAGCGTTACGTATGGCGGAGCAGGTGAAGGTTAAGCGGACGCCATTTACCCTAGAACCAATGCCGGCTTATGAAAGGCGTATTATCCATCTTACCTTAACTGACAACCCTGATGTTAGTACCGAGAGCACTGGCATGGGTGAAGCTCGCAAGGTAGTTATCCTGCCCAAGAAGGAATAACCTGTATTGAGGAAGGTTTGTCCAAATCCCTGAAGTTTCCGTTAATTTAAGCCCCAAAACTGTGCCGTTTTCGCTGACGGTTTACACTGATTATTGACAGAAAAAATAACTCAGTGGTAACATACTACAGTAAGTTAAAAGGGGATACTACGGGGGCAAATTACTTAAGGTAATTTTTTTTGCCCGCAAAGAAAGTAATGCAGATTAAATATTGAGATTATTGAGAAGGTGAAGGAAATAATAGACTTTTAATCGCATGAGAGGAGGGGGAGAATGGAAGGCTTTCATAACAAAATACTGCATGTCAATCTTAGCCAGAGGTCATTTGAAGAGGAATCTATTGATGATGAGATTTACTCTGGATTGATGGGCGGCAAAGGACTTGCCACCCATCTTCTACTGAACAATACAAAAGCTGGACTCGACCCCCTGTCAGAAGACAATGTAATTATTTTTACGACAGGACCGACTACGGATACTAAGGTCTTTGGGTCATCCAGGTATGGGGTATTTACTAAGTCACCTTTAACCGGCTTGTATTGCGAATCCTATGCCGGAGGCAGCGTGGCTGAGCCGTTGAGCCGGACTGGCTATGACGCAATTGTAATAAAGGGGGCTTCTAAGGAACCAATCTATCTTGAGATTTCCAACGGGAAGGTGATATTCCATGATGCCTCCCATCTTTGGGGTAAGGATACTTATGAAACTGAGGATGCTATTCGAGAGGAAGTTGGAGTGAAAGATGCCGGCATCGCTGTTATCGGGCCGGCCGGTGAGAAGCTGGTAAGGTTTGCCGTAATTGAAAACAACTACTGGAGGTCGCTGGGTAGGACCGGGCCTGGAGCTGTGCTAGGGTCAAAGAAAGTGAAGGGTATAGCCTTTTACGGAAACATAAAGAGGCATGTGGCCCAGCCCGATATGATTAATAAACTTTGGGAGGAAATCAAGGGTATAGGCAAGGAAAACCCTGGAGTCAAGAAGTACTTCACTGATGGAACAATCCAGATGGTACCTACACTAAATAAAGCCGGCGCCTTCCCAACAAAGTATTGGTCCTCAGGAACCTATGATAAGTGGGAAAACCTAACTATAGATGCCCTGCGAGCGAAGTGCAAAGTCAAATCTAAGGCATGCCCAAAATGTTTTATGGCTTGCGGAAAATTATCAGAGGTCACTCACGGGAGACACAAAGGGTTAAAGATTGAGGGTCCGGAATATGAGACCGTCAATACTTTTGGTGGGCAGTGCATGATAGATGATATTACAGAGATTGCCTACCTCAATGACATATGCGATAGATTGGGTATGGATACAATAACAGCTGGTAATCTTGCTGCTTTCACTATAGAGGCTTCTCATAGAAAATCAATAGGTGAGAAGATTGAGTATGGTGATGTTGATGGTATTGCTGCTTTGCTGTACAAGATTGCTGAAAGAGAGGGCATTGGGGCTATTCTGGCTGAAGGTATAAAATATGCCAGTAAAGAGTGGGGATTGGAAGACTTGGCTATCCACGTTAAAGGGCTGGAGCCCCCAGGCTATGAACCCAGAGTTTTAAAAGGAATGGGACTGGCATACGCCACTTCGGATAGAGGAGCCTGCCATTTAAGAGCCACTTTTTATAAAGCAGAACTTTCCGGAATGATAGCCCCGGACCAGATTGAGGGTAAAGCGGAGATGCTCATCGACTTTGAGGATAGACATACGCTTTTCGATTCCCTGATACTGTGCCGGTTTTTCAGGGACCTCTATCCTTGGGAGAGGCTATCCGTAATCATAAAGGCAACTACAGGAATGGAATTGGACAAGGAGCAACTACAGAGGCTAGCCTTACGTATCTCAAACAAGGTTAGAGAGTTTAATCTACGTGAGGGCATGTCTGAAGCGGATGATACCCTACCAATAAGGTTTTTTGAAGAAAAACTGAGTGACAGTGGTAAAGTGCTTCCGAGAGCCGAATTTAATAAGATGTTGTCCGATTATTACAAACTTAAAGGATGGAATTAGTATGTTCTGTTACCTCCGGAGCATAATAAAGCTCAGGAGGTGCATGTAGAGAGTTGGACATAGAGACAGTTGCTGTTTATTCTGATGCTGACAAAAATTCTCTTCATACGAAAGGGGCAATTCAAGCTCATTATATAAGCCCCTCTCTTTCTCCTAACAGCTAGTAGTCTCTAGGGTATAGACACATACGAAACAGAGGAGATCTTCTATGAACAGAAAACACGATGTTATAGTTGTAGGTTCCGGGCTTGCTGGACTGCGAGCTGCTATTGAAGCAGCTCAAAACCCAGAGGTTGATGTTGCTATCGTCTCCAAAGTACAACTAATGCGTTCACACTCGGTTTGTGCCGAAGGCGGTACCGCCGCCATGATACAACCAGAAGAAGGAGACAGCTTCGAGCTTCACGCCTGGGATACTACCAGAGGCGCTGATTTTCTCTGTGACCAGGATGTGGTCAAGCGCTTCGTTGAAGAAATGCCCAAAGAAGCCCTGCTTCTAGAGCACTGGGGAATTCCCTGGTCGCGTCGCCCTGATGGACGAATTGACCAAAGGGCGTTTGGAGGCCATAGCTTTCCTCGAGCTGTTTTCGCTGCTGATAAGACCGGCTTCTTTGAAATGCAAGCCCTCTACGATACCCTGCAAAAATATACCAATGTTACCCGATACGACGAATGTTATGTCACCTCCATTCTAACAAAAGATAACGTTTTCTGTGGGATAACTGCTTGGGATTTAACTGGTGGTGAATTTTTCCTCGTTCAGGGTAAAGCCCTAATTATCGCTACCGGTGGTGCTTGCCGAATGTTCGGTTTTACCACCTACTCGCTAACCGCCACTGGCGATGGTTTAGCTATGGCTTATCGGGCTGGACTACCAATCAAGGACTTAGAATTTGTCCAGTTTCACCCCACTGGCCTGGTTCCCTCTGGTATCTTGATTACCGAAGCAGCACGGGGGGATGGTGGCTACCTGCGAAATAACAAGGATGAAAGATTCATGGAAAAGTACGCGCCGGCTAAGATGGAGCTAGCCCCCCGAGATATAGTCTCCCGCTCCGAGATGAGTGAAATTGAAGAGGGCAGGGGGTTCTCCGGGCCCGATGGCCTTGACTATGTTCATATTGACCTTCGCCACCTCGGTGCCGATAAGATTAATGAACGGTTACCACTAATCCGTGAAGTCGCCATGAAGTTTAATTTCATTGACCCCATTCACCAGCCAATCCCCGTTCGGCCAGCGGCTCACTATTTCATGGGTGGCGTCCACACTGATATAGATGGCGCTACTCCAGTAGCAGGCGTCTGGGTAGCAGGAGAAGCTGGTTGTGAATCTCTTCATGGTGCCAACCGTCTCGGTACGAACTCAACAGCAGAATGCCTCCTCTGGGGTAGAATCACCGGGGAGAGCGCCGTTAAGTATGCTTCAAAGCAAAGGGCGTTTACCACATTGCCCAAAGAAACAACATTACAGGATGAAGAGGCTCGAATTTTCAGCAGGTTTAGCTCAGAAGCTAAGGAAAGCTCTTATGCCCTGCGTCATGAGCTACAGAAAACCATGGACAGTCAGGTTGGTGTTTTCCGCACTGGCCCAGAGCTAGAAGCGGCTCTCAATAAAATAAAGGAATTGAAGCAGCGTATGCCTGATATCCGAGTCAAAGACCGCGGGCGTGTATACAACACTGACCTGCTCAGTGCCCTGGAAGCCGAAAACCTGATTGACCTAGCTGAAGTTATTGTCACTGGGGCTCTAGCCCGCACTGAATCCCGTGGGGCTCACTCGCGGCGAGACTTTCCCCAACGGGATGATGTCAACTGGCTTAAGCACACTCTGGCATACTACACACCCACCGGACCACGGATTAATTATATTCCAGTAAACATTACCATGTGGCAGCCAGTAGAGAGAAAATATTAGGGGTTGATTATGAAACAAACAAAACCTCGGCAGAATTACTTAGGAGCTAGCGGATGGGTATGGGCTGGTAACTATAAACTGGAACGTTATCTTTATCTTCTCCACCGAATAACTGGCTTGGGAATGTTACTTTTCTTTCTATTCCATATGATTGAGACAACTTTTTTCCGTATCCAGGGTCAAAGTATGTGGGAAGCTACCATGACACTACTTGAGAATCCATGGTTTGAAGTTGGCATATGCCTGGTAGCGATTGCCTTTGTCTACCATGCCTTGAATGGTTTACGTCTTCTCCTGCAGGAGTTTGGCTTTGCTCTGGGAAAGCCTACTCCACCAATTTATCCGTATAAAGACTCGCTCCGAAGGCAGCGTCCCTGGACAATAGCTATGGTCTCTGTTGTCGTTATCATTGCTCTAGTCTTTCTTATTGACATTATAGTTTAGGAGGTTGATGATGCGAACTACGCGCTTCCGTCTCGTACATATGCTTGCCGGCGCAGTGATAGCCATCTTATTGGGTATACATATGGTGGTAATACACCTTGACTCTATCCTTCGTTTCTTCGGCGCTAGTACTGCCAACACTACTTCCTGGCAAGCAATGATAGAAAGGGCTGGGCAGGGAATATGGGTCAGCATCTATATAGCCCTGCTAGCTTTTGTTCTCTATCATGGTTTTTATGGATTGCGAGGTGTCATACTAGAAGTAACCACCTCAGCCAAAACCACGCGAATCGTCACATGGACCTTGATAATTGTTGGCATCGTCACCTTTATCTGGGGCTCTTACGTACCAATAGCCCTGTTATCCAGCTAGGAGGTATTATGGCAAAGAGTAGCCTGAAACAAATAACTTTTAAAGTTCAGAGATATAACCCGGAGGATAGTAACCCCCCATATCTTGAGGAATTCACCATACCATCCAGCCGGGGTATGACCGTCCTCGATGGCCTAATATATATTAAAGAGAACCTAGATAGCACTCTGTCCTTTCGTACCTCATGCCGCATGGGAATCTGCGGCTCCTGTGGTATGCTGATTAACAATTACCCTCACCTCGCTTGCCACACCCAAATAGAGGAGTTTCACTCCAATACGCTGACCGTCAAGCCTCTACCCAACCAACCCATTATCAAGGACCTGGTGGTTGACCTGATGCCTATGTTCAATGTTCACAAATCAATGAAGCCTTATATCATCCGTCATGATACAGAAGAAACGGAAAACCCCACCGCTGAATTTGCCCAGACACCTGAAGAGGTAAACGCCTTCCTGCAGTTTACTTACTGCATAAAGTGCGGCATATGTGTTTCAGCTTGCCCCACCTCAGCCAGTGATAAGCTTTTCCTCGGGCCACAAGCCTTAGCTCAGTGTTACCGCTACTGTGCTGATAGCCGAGATGAAGGCCAACAGGAAAGACTTTCGGTGGTGGACGCTGACCACGGGGCATGGCACTGCCATCTTGCCGGTGCCTGCTCAGAAGCCTGCCCCAAGGGACTGGACCCAGCTTTAGCTATTCAGCTACTCAAAAGACAGATGGCATCCCAAGCTCTGGGGCTCAGGAGAAAGAAACGGCCTTCCCCGGTAGTGCCGCCTCTCACTGAAACCAAACCCAAAGTTCCTTTCCCCGAGTTCACCGTGAAGGACAACAGGTAAACCAAATACTTGCCCAAGAAGTAAGAAACTTCTCGCCGAGATGAAGGCCAACAGGAAAGACTTTCGGTAGCGGACGCTGACCATAGGGTGTGGCACTGTCATCTTGCTGGTTAAGGGAGTGAGGCTATCAATTTATGGGCCACCATTTACTCACCAGCACCCTGATAGGATTGTCCCCACTTCCTTGAATTACAGAATGTAATTAGGACTTTGGGAAGGGAGAGGGTGTTTCTTTACAGGCTCTTAGCCCACTTGACTGCGTTGAGGAAAATCTTAAAGCCATCCCCATACTCTTTGGCGCCGAGTCTTGTCCATTGCGGGTGCTGGGTACCCCTGATATAGCGCTCCGGGTGGGGCATCAAGGCAAAGATACGCCCGGAACTATCACAAATGCCGGCAATATTACCTATCGAGCCGTTAGGGTTGTGCGGATAGTCAGCCTGGCTATTACCATGCTCATCGGTATAATAAAGGACTACATCTAGCTTTGATAAGATTTCAGGGTCAGCAACAAATTTGCCTTCGCCGTGGGCAACAGGAAGGTACATACCATCTATATCCCTGGTAAAGACGCAAGGGCTCTCTTTATTCACCTTCAGGTGAACCCAACGGCACTCAAACTTGCCGGAATCATTAGCTGCCAGCGTTAATAATGGTGAGTTGCCACTGCTTGGTTCCGGCAAGATACAAGCCTTTACCAGCACCTGAAAGCCGTTACAAATTCCCAGGATTAGCCCTCCAGCTTCAATAAACCGCTGTATATCCTCACCCAGCTTCAGTTTAAGCTCATTGGCTAGCACCTTACCTCCAGCTATATCGTCACCATAGGTAAAGCCACCGGGGATAACCAATATCTGGTAATCGGTAAGCCGTTGTTCACCACAGATTAGCTGGTTAACATGGACCGGGGTCACTACCGCTCCAGCCTGCTGGAAAGCAAATGTAGCTTCAGCGTCACAGTTTGTCCCCGGGGCACGCAATACCAGTGTTCTTACCTTGCTCATCTTTTACCACCGAATTGGTTTCTGCCAGGCTTCTTTCAATTCACCGAGGGAAGCAGTCAGAATTTCCTTGCCCTCCACTCCGTATATCTCCAACTTTTCAGAATCGGTAACCCGACCGATATTAGCCAGGCTGATGCCAAACATGACTTTTTCAAACTCAGCCTGATTCTCAGGAGCTACCTCAACCAGGAACCGACTATTTGATTCTGAGAAGAGAATGAAATCATCCCGGTCTATAGTCTCACCCAACAGCACTTCTCTTAGATTGACTATCGCTCCCAATCCACCAGCGAATGCCATCTCCGCTACGGCAACGCCAATGCCACCATCGCTACAGTCATGACACGCCCTGCCCAAACCCTTCTCCATAGCCACGCTTAACCTTTCCATAAGTTCTCTGGCCTGGTGTGGCTTTACTCCAGGTACACTATTGCCAATGAAGCCGTAAAGTTTAAAATATTCAGAGCCTCCCAGCTCATTCTGCGTAGTGCCCACGATGTAAATCAGGTCACCAGCCCTCTTAAAATCCATTGATACAGTACGACCTACATCTTCCATGACACCGACTGCCGAGATAAGCAGGGTGTGTGGGATAGCGATGGTCTTACCTTCATAGACGAACTCATTATTGAGACTATCCTTACCGGAAATAAAGGGAGTTTCATAAACAAGCGCCATATCATAGCAAGCCTGGGATGCCCGAACCAAAGCTCCCAACATATCGGGGCGGTTGGTATTACCCCAGCAGAAGTTATCCAGCAAGGCGACTCTCTTCAGATTACCGCCAACAGCTATAATTTGTCTTAGCGCTTCATCAATAGCCGAGGCTGCCATCCAGTAAGGGTCTATCTCTCCGTAACCGGAGTTTATGCCGTTGGCGACGATGGCCCCCATTTCTGAATCCAGGATTGGTTTGATGATAGCAGCATCACCCGGTCCATCGTTATTCTTTCCCACCAGGGGTTTGAGCACGCTACCCCCCTGCACCTCATGGTCATACTGACGTATCACCCATTCTTTACTGCACACGTTAAAGGAACCAAGAATAGCCAGCAAATCTTCACTTAAATCTAATGGTGGAGAAAAATCAGGCTCCGGATAATGCGGCGGTTCCCATACTGCTTTTGCTTTCCACTGGGGCCGGCCATGATGTAAGAATCCCAGGCTCATATCACACACCAGGCTCCCCTGATAAGTTAGCTTTAGTCTTTGGTCACTGGTAAACTCACCAATGACGGTGGCTTCCACACCCTCACTGGCAAAAAGAGAAAGCAATTCATCAATGCGGTCCGGCGGAACCGCCAGTACCATTCGTTCCTGCGATTCAGACACCCATATTTCCGTATATGACAGCCCGGCATATTTAAGAGGAATCCTATCCAGGTAAATCCGGGCCCCGGTCTCTTCAGCCATTTCACCTACTGCTGATGACAACCCACCACCCCCACAATCAGTTATGCGTCGATACAGCCGGCGGTCTCTTGCTTGAATAAGGACATCAATAAGTTTCTTCTCCACGATGGGGTTACCAATCTGAACCGAGCTATAAGAAACGGCGCCAGATTCTTCGGTAAGCTGCTCTGAAGCAAAGGTTACACCGTGTATACCATCACGCCCGGTTTTACCCCCAAGCACTACCACTAAATCACCGGGTTGCTGCTGGCCCTGATACGCCATGTCTTTAGGCATTATTCCCAGTGTGCCACAGAAGACTAGGGGATTGGCAACATAGCGGTCATCAAAAAGAATGGCTCCATTAAGAGTGGGGATCCCTAAACGGTTGGCATAGTCAGCCACGCCTGCCCGAACACCCTTAAATACGCGTCTTGGGTGTAAAACTCCTGTCGGTAGCTTCTCGTTAGGATAGTCAGGCGGGGCAAAGCAGAAGACATCAGTGTTCAAGATTGGCTTTGCTCCTAACCCGGTACCAAGGGGGTCGCGAACCACACCACCAATACCAGTAGCAGCCCCTCCATACGGCTCTACGGCAGAGGGGTGGTTGTGGGTCTCAACCTTAAAACATAGTGCCCAGCGACCATCAAAATCAATCACCCCGGCGTTATCCTCAAAAACGGACAGGCACCACGGTTTATTCAGCTCTTTAGTCGCTTTCATAACAGTGCTCTTGAGCAGGTTGTCTATGATTGCGCCCTCGAAACTGATGCTGCCTTTAAAGGTTTTGTGGACGCAGTGCTCAGACCAGGTCTGGAATAGTGTCTCCAATTCGGCATCAGTGGGGTTTCGCCCCTGTTCCCGGAAATGGGCGATAATAGCTATTAGTTCGTCATCAGTAAAAGCAAACTGCTTTTTCACTTCGCCAAACCCAGCTTCGCCTTGAATATTGAATTGGTTTAACCGGAATTTATACTCAGGATTCTGCTGAAAGATGGTTTGCTCCGACTTGACTACGTGCTGAATAATCGGGTTAACCAACAATCGGCTACATATTGTCTCTAGCTGTTGAGCATCAAGCCACCCCTGAATAAGATATCGTTTTGCTGTCTTAACTCCTCTGACGCCGGCTACACCCAAATCCTGTACCGCTTTCAGGACGGTATCCTCAACCGGGTCGGTGACACCAGCGTTATAGGTGACCTCAACAGTATGAGATTGCTTATCAACCTCACCCTTAATCGCAGTTGAGGGGGCAGAACAATGGTAGTTTTGAGTTACCGGGTCCGCTAAGAGCTGATGACAAACGAGCTCCAGTTTATCTGGTGATAAATCGGCATCCAGCCAGTATATATCCACAACACGAACAGCAGAGACAGCTTTTATCCCCAGGTCATGGATATCTTTGACCAGACCAAGTCCCCTGGCATCAGGGAGCTGGGGGTTTAAATAAACTTCCACCCTGTGCATTAAATGATAGCCTCACACCAATTAGGTAGTCTTAGGGATAGCTATGTACCCGTAAAGAAATTATCTCCCCTCGGTAAGCGGAAAATTTATGGCATGTACTAGATTTACTTACCGCAGCATTTTTTATATTTTTTACCACTACCACATGGACAAGGGTCATTTCTACCGACTTTGGGTGAAGGTTTTGAAATCTGGGGTGCCGCGACGGACGGCTCCTGTTTTGCAAAATCTATACATTCAATAGACGGCATTCTGAATGAAAACGTTGTTTTTCCATCTTTGTTAGTTACTGCAAAATCACCTGCACCTATTATATCCATCCCTATTAGCATATCCGCATCACCAGCTATAATACCTTCAATCATTCTTAATTGAGGAATGGCAACCTTGTTTGGGAGAAAAATACTAGCAAGGTATACTGGAGCTGTTGTCCCGCCTTTGGCATGATGTACCTTAGCCATGCCTATAGGTTTCAACCCACAGTCAGAAGCAACCTTTTGAGTGATGACGGAACTTGTTGCTCCAGTGTCCCAGATGGCAGTATATTCTCTAGCGCCAACTGCTTCCGGACTTGGGGGTTTGGGATAGGATAAAGGATTGAATGCTTGTGAAATATGGGCAGGAGACTTTAGTACGTTTACTCTTCCATCATATGCTACTGTAAACGCAACTACTCGTGTTCGCACTGAATATCCTTATGCAAACACCACTCTAGAATGATATGTTTGAGTGTAACTTTCGCTACCACGCTCGCACTTTTGGACCAAGAAGGTGCCCAATTCATACTGTTCCGCAGTCTTTTCAATGGCTTCTAATTCTGAATCAAACGCAGCTATCACGTTGCAATCCTTTATTACGATGAATTTGCCGTTGTACTTTTCAACGAGTTCGTCTTGATGTTCCACGTAATATTTAAACTCTCTTTCCAATTTCTCCATCACAGGACACCCCTTTTTTATTTTCCTGTCTACATTATGATTATAGCATAATAGTCAAGGCTACAACTAATACACTACCTTAAACTAAGCCATTCTGAAATATTATTACTTGTAGACTCACGAAGTCAGCAACTCGGTTACTACCGCGTTTATCTCTCGCCCATCGGCTCTCCCTTTAAGCTGAGCGATGAGCTTGGGCATAACCTTACCCTTATCGCTAGGTCCCTGTGCCCCCACCTCCTCAATAACCTTACGGACAGCTTGTAAAATCTCCTCCCGAGTCATCTGCTGCGGTAAGTACCCATCTAGGATAGCTAGCTCTGCCTCTTCCTGAGCCACCAGGTCAGGGCGGTCACCCTGCTTAAAGGCTTCAATACTCTCACGACGTTGCCTAACCTCCTTAGCAATAATACCCAAGATATCAGCATCATCCAGACTACTCTGGCGGGCGATTTCAGCATTTTTAATAGCCGCCATCACCAATCGGATAACGGAACGTCTTACCGTATCCCCACCTCTTAGTGCCTGTTTAAGGTCGTCAGCTAGCTTTTGCTTTAATGGAGATACATCAGAACTCTGGTTTTTGGAGCTAAATCCTGTGTCCATTTAAACCACAACAATCCTAGTATTAGTATTTTCTTGCAACTCTTGCGCTCTTGCGTCTCTTGGCAGCTTCTTTTCGTTTACGTTTTATACTCGGCTTCTCATAGTATTCCCGACGGCGTGTCTCCGATAGAATACCATCCTGTTGCACCCTTCGGTTAAATCGTCTGAGTACGCTCTCAAAGCTCTCGTTACCGCCAGCCACTACTTCAGCCATACTACATCACCCCCCCCTCCTGGTCCAAAATTTTTTTTCTATTGTCACTCTATTTTAGTCAGCCCAAGCGGCTATGTCAAGGGATAGTAGAATGCCCGGTCCTTCTTAATATCTCGCGGGCTGCTACCACACCGGAGGCAGACGCTTGGATTAAACCACGGCTAATCCCAGCACCATCACCAGCGGCAAACATATTGCTGACCTCAGTTTCCAGACTGGGACTAAGTTGAAGTCGGCAGGAATAAAACTTGACCTCAATCCCGTAGAGCAGGGTATGGCATGAAGCCACGCCCGGAGCTAGCTTATCCATTGTCTGAAGCATTTCTATTATTCCAGTAAGGAGACGATAGGGAAGAACAAAGCTAAGGTCGCCGGGAGTAGCACTTTTTAACGTGGGCTGAACTATACCGCGCTCAATACGAGTTGGGGTAGAACGATGACCCTCCATCAAATCGCCCAGACGCTGCACCAGTACCCCACCGCTAAGAATATTTGCCAGTCTAGCCAGATACTTGCCGTAGGCAATAGGCTCCCGAAATGGCTTAGTAAAGGTGGTACTCACCAATAGGGCAAAATTAGTATTACCACTCCTACGGTCAGCATAGCTATGCCCATTAACGGTAACTATCGGATCACAACCCCCGCTAGATTCCATAATGACCTCGCCACCAGGACACATACAGAATGTCCTGACCCGGTCATCAAAACTCTTAGACAGAAACTCTAGCTTAGCTTCATAGAGTACGTTGGATAACTCTTCCATCACTGCCAGCGGTACCTCTACTCTGACTCCAATATCAACCGGGTTATTGTGCATGGTTAAGTTAAGTCGTTTGGCTTCCAAAGATAACCAATCTGCCCCTTCTCTGCCGGGAGCCAAAATCAAAAGGTGGCAATCAAGCCTTTCCCCGGACTCAGTTACAATTCCTCTAACCTCCCCATTACTAACTATGACCGAGGAAGCCCTTACCTCAAGCTTAAATTCTATGTGTTGGGCAAGGTAACCCTGTATTGCCCTCAGTACTAAACGGCAATGTTCGGTACCCAGATGACGAACCGGCATTGGTATCAGGTGTAACCCTGCCAGCTCAGCTCGATGCTGCAACTCATCAACCTTATCTCCAACCCCATATAGCTCATCTGAAGCACCAAACTTGAGATATAAATCATCAACATGTTTAATGAAAGCCTTACAGTCACTCTCCCCAAGGTAGTCCTTAAGCCGACCCCCAGTCTCTGAGGATAAAGTCAACTTGCCATCACTAAAAGCACCAGCTCCACCCAAACCACTAACCAGATGGCACGGGGAGCAAAGAACACACGGGGTATTCCGACCCCAAACCGGACATTTCCTACCATCGATGTCTTTACCCTTCTCTACCAGCAGGATTTTAAGATCGCCTGCCTGGCACAGCTCTAAAGCAGCGAAGATGCCTGCCGGACCACCACCGACAATGATAACATCATATTCTTTAGTCACTCTACAATCAAGACCCCTGAACTCCGGCATATCGGAACTCAGGGGACCCCCTTTAGATTGGTTTTCTTTAGTCACTCTATTGTATAATCTGTAGCTTCAAGCGTCAAGGAAGTATAAACCTCTTGACAAAAAACAGCTCGGCTATCTAAAATGTCCAATAATGGATTCTCCCTAATGTTGCTGATGATGAGTAAGTCAAACCTTAAGCTATTCTCACAGTCTTAACCGCTTACACTTGGCAAAAATATAACCAGCTAACTGTGAAAAGGAATAGAGGAAGGAGAAAAGTTAGCATGATTACCCAAGAGTATAGAGTTGATGGTAAGGTAGCTATTGTTACCGGAGCCGGGCGGGGTATCGGTAAGGCTATTGCTTTAACCTTGGCTGAGGCTGGGGCAGATATTACAGTGGTCGACATCGCCACAGAGTTGATAGAGCAAACAGCGGAAGATATCCGTAAACTGGGGCGTAAAGCCCTGGTAATATCTGCAGATGTGACTAAGGAAGAGCAAGTAAAGAAAGCAGTAGAACGGACTATTTCACAGTTTGGCAAGATTGATATCTTGGCCAATAATGCCGGCATTGCAATTAGGAAGCCGGTTGCCCTTTTACCCGGAACGAAGATGTCTGGGTGGGGAGGGGTATATGATGAGCCTCAAACTCTGGAGGAATGGCGAAGAGTTATGGATATCAACTTAACCAGTGCTTTTCTCTTCGCCCAAGCAGTTGGGCCTCACATGATGAAACAGAAACAGGGTAAGGTTATTAATACCAGTTCTACCTGTGCGGATGAGGGTCTTCCCTGCCTTTCGGCATATTCTGCTAGTAAAGCGGGATTAAGCACATTCACTCGCTGCCTTGCTTCAGAATGGGGCCCATTCAACATTAACGTGAACGCCGTTGCCCCTGGTATAATAGTAACCGATATGACAGCAGCCCATTTTAATGACCCAAAGAACACAGAGGCTCTTCTCGGGAGAATTCCTTTAGGCCGATTGGGGAAACCTAGAGATGTGGCTCTAGTAGTACTCTTTCTTGCTGCGGAAGCTTCTGATTATGTGACAGGGCAGGTTTTCACCGTAGATGGTGGGGCAATGGGGCGCGGGGTAGGCATATAGCAATAACACCAAAGGAGATTATGTGCCCCCTATCTACTGAACTAGTTCGTTTTCACCTTTCATTCTCTAAACAATGAAAGGTGCTTACCAGTATAGATATCATGAGGGGGACATTCCCCAATCCTTCGTGATAACGCTGGTAGTGGGCGTTCTTGGCATAGGCCCAGACACGCTCCTCGCTGCCCTGATGTACCTTACGATTATCTTTACCCTGCTTGCCTCTTACTCCTAATCTTAAGAAAGATGGCTACGTTTTTACCTGCTGACTCTGCATCCATTTTGGCATACTCAATAACTGGCCTCTTAATTACCGGCTTTGACACGGGTATTTCTCTATTAGCCAAAAGGTCAGCTTGCATTTCGGGAGCAAAGGTCTTATAGCAGGTATCTTCTGTGACTAAACGAAATGGCTAAATGTTACGGATTCCCAATTTGACGAATGTGTGTTGTGGGCATGAGGAACGGCTGTTACTCAGACCTGAGCGCCTCTATAGGATTCAAGCGGGAGGCATTCCAGGCGGGATAGAATCCAAAGAAGAGACCAATGCCAACCGATACTGCCACCGCAAGAATAACTATATCAGCAGTAACCAGAGTTGTCATTAGTCCAGTGCTGGAAATGATGTAGGATACTACCCAGCCTATAATAACCCCAATGATACCACCAGCAAAGGTCAGAAATGCAGCTTCCAGGAGAAATTGGGTCCAGATATCCCGCTCTCTAGCCCCCAGCGCCTTACGGATACCTATCTCTCTGGTCCTCTCCAGTACCGAGACCAGCATGATATTCATCACCCCAATGCCACCGACCAGTAACGAAATGGCAGCAATGGCACCCAGAAGTAGCGTCATCATGGCACTAGCTTCCGCTATGGTTTCTGATATCTCCTCTACGGACATAATACTAAAGTCATCATCGTCAAGAGCACCAAGCTGATGGCGAGTGCGAAGCAGACTGGTAATTGCTGCAATTACGTATTCCGACTGTTCATCCTCACTTACTGTCAATGCTATGGAGGACACCACACGCTCGCCTTTAGCAGTTCTCGGCTGGGCGACTGTTTGCTGCATCGCAGTTAACGGAATAAGGATGGCATTATCTGGCGAAAAACCAAAAACTTGCCCCTTGCTCTCCATAACACCAACGACACGAGCAACAACACTGCCCATTCGTATCTGTTGTCCGACAGGGTTTACATCTTCAAACAGGGTATCTGCTAAATTGGAGCCAAGCACAACTACTTTAGTACCGCGCTGATAGTCATATTCGGAGAAGAAGACTCCACTGGCAATCTCCAGATTGTTTACCTGTATATACTCCGTAGTTACTCCGGTAACCTGAGCATTCGTATTCTCACCACCAACAACCAGCTGGAGATTACTGGAGTAAGAAGGCGCTACTGCATCTATATAGGGGATCTGCTCCGATATTGCCTCTGCATCTGACATGGTGAGGGTCTCAGAGCTGCCTATAGCACCCCTTACTCCTCCAAAACCAGTAGATGCTCCGGGACTTATGGTAACTAGATTTGCCCCCATGCTGCCGATACGGTCGAGGATATCTGCCGTAACCCCTCTACCAATAGACATCAGGGCAATGACGGCGGCAACACCGATAACAATCCCCAGTATAGTCAGAAAACTACGGAGTTTATGAGTGACGACGCCGATCCAGGCTGTAGATATCGGCTCTAACCATTTCTTCATCCATTTTCCTCCCTTTCCACCTGCCCATCCTTGAAACGCACGATTCTCTGGCAGCGGCGAGCAATTTCAGCCTCGTGGGTTATCATAACCAGGGTATTATTCTGTTCATTATGCAGTGTTGCTAGTATAGTCATTATCTCCTCGCTGGCATGACTATCCAGGTTACCGGTAGGTTCATCTGCCAGAATCAAAGGCGGGTTTTTTACTATAGCCCGGGCGATGGCAACTCTTTGCTGCTCGCCGCCGGAAAGCTCGGTAGGCCGATGAGTAGCCCTATCAGCAAGCCCGACTCTGGATAGCGCCTCCATAGCCATCTGCCGGTCAACCCCGCCGGCATATCTCATACCAAGCTCCACGTTAGCCAGAGCCGACAGGCGAGGCAGCAAGTTAAACTGCTGAAAGACAAAGCCTATCTTCTGACTCCTTACCGCAGCCAGATCACCGCTACTGAGACGGCTTACCTCTCTTCCTTCCAGATAGTAACTACCCGAAGTGGGCGTGTCCAGGCAGCCAATAAGATTGAGCATGGTTGACTTACCGGAACCGGAAGGGCCCATAATGGCTATCAGTTCACCCTGTTCAATATGAAGGTTTACACCCTGAAGCACAGTTAGCTCTCTTTTACCCATGGGATAGACTTTGGTGATGCCCTGCATTTGAATCATTATCTTGGCCTCCCCGTTGCTGGCATCATTATCATATTTCCTCCCGGCCCTCCTCGTTGCTGTGTTGTCGACGTGGCAGCGGCAGTGCCCTCCGGTACGACCACCTCCTCACCCTCACTGAGCCCATCGATTACCTCGGTGTACTGCCAGTCGCTAATGCCGGTTGTTACGACACGCTGCTCAATGCTGCCATCGTCTAATGGCACCTGCACATAGGCTTGCTGTCCTCGAGTATTAATCGCCCCGTTAGGTACCAAAAGCACATCGGTCGCCTCTTCCACTACCAGGCTCACGGTGACGGTCAAACCCTCTCGAAGTTGAATATTCGCCAGAGCCGCCTGTTGCTCCGCCTGCGCCTGCCGCATCTGTTTCATCATTTCTTCAGCCTGTTCCTGGGTAATTTGGCCCGCTTCAATGGCTTGCTTAAGGCGTTCAGGCAGTTCTCCCTCCTCTATGTTCTGCATTGCTTCTTGCCGTGCCGCCTGTTGTTCCTGTATTACCGTTTCCAGTGATTGCAGCTTCACTCTGACAGTATAGTTCACCACCCCGGATTGAATAGTGGCCGTCGGTGAGATATGGATCACTTCGGCCGGCACGGTAATATCCAAGGCATCCACCACTACCGAGGCAGTATCCCCCAGCTCTATCTGAGGTATATCCATCTCACTTACCAGGATATCCGCTTCAAACTCATCAGGGTCAGCGATAATGACCGCTACGGTGCCTTTCAGCACTTCATCACCACCTTCAACATTTACTGCTGTGATAAAGCCATCAAAAGGTGCGATAATCTCCGGGCTGCTTTCAAAGGCTTCTGCTAAAGCTTCCTCAGCATTCTCGAAGCGTGCCTCAGCCAGCTCTAGCTGCAACTCTGCTACTCTTACATCGTCCAAGTCAGGGGCATCCTCCATCTCTTCCAACTTTGCCTCAGCGGATGCGAGACTAGCTTCGGCTTTAATTACCTCCGATTGATACCTTCTTATAAGTTCTTCATCTCCCAGGTCTTCAGCTTCATCTAACTGCCATTCAGCGTATTCCAGAGAAGCCTCGGCTGAATCCACCGCTGCCTCAGCGCTGTCAATATCTTCATCGGAGTACGGCTCTTCAGCTTGCTCCAGAGCAAGCTCGGCGTTCCTCAAGTTTATATCTGCCTGGACCAGGGCCATTTCTAGATTTGTTAACTCCTTATCCCACTCCGAAGTGTCCAGTTTTGCCAGCAGTTGCCCCACTTCTACTGAGTCCCCCTCCTCCACCATGACTTCCTCAACTGTCCCTGCCATCTCAAACGCTAAATCTTCGGTACGCGATAAAGATAAATTACCCGCCGCAGTAATATCTATTGTCAGGTCCCCTAGCTGCACGGTCACTATTTGGCTCTCTGACATTTCCGATTCTGGTTCTGAGCAGCCCGTCAAAGGAACTACAAGACCAATTAGAGCACCTGCCATTACTATACCTATTATCTTCAAGATTCTATTCATGTTCTTTGCCTCCGCCTTCACTTATAGACAAAATCGGAAATTCTACTTTACAACCAGTCTACAAGGAAAATGTTAAGTAGTTATTAAGGTTTCTGTAGACCGGTAAAAACCGTGCGTGCTAATACATTACAGGAAGAGTAAAGCTAAAGCGGCTACCTTTTCCCAGTTCACTCCGAACATCAATCTCACCGCCGTGTGCTTCTACCAGACGCCTGGCAATAGTAAGCCCCAGACCAGTTCCACCAGTAGCTCTGGCACGGGATTTATCCACTCTATAGAAGCGTTCAAAAATATTTGGTAAGTCCACATCAGGGATACCCTTACCGGTATCAGTCACAGCCACCTCTAGATAGTCATCCTGCTGCTTGACAGCCACGGTGATAGTATCTCCCCTAGTAGTGTGTGCCACCGCATTCACTAAAAGATTACGCAAGGCCTCGCTAATCCGGTGAGAGTCAATATTCACCAGCAGGGGCTTATCAGGCAAGTCAATGGATACGGTTATTCCTTTTGTCTTTGTCTGGGCCTGCACGCTTGCCACTGTTTGTTTGATTAATTCGCCAATATCCTCCATCTGGTAGGTGAGCTTAAGCTCGCCGGTCTCAGCAAGACTTAGCTCTTGGAGATCGTTAACCAAGCATGACAACAAAGCCGCTTCATCATCAATAGATCTGATAGTATCCTCGTCTGGCTTTATTACACCATCACGTACTGCCTCCAGGTAACCCTTAATGTTAGAGAGAGGAGTTCTCAGCTCATGTGCGACATCAGCTACCATGTTACGTTGTAATTGTTCAGCCCTTTGCAGATCACTAGCCATAGAGTTAAAGGTACTGGCTAGTTCTCCAAGCTCGCTTCTATCCTTGACATTTACCCTCTGCGAGAAATCACCACGCCCCAGACGCTCCGCGGCAGAGGTAAGAGCCTTAACCGGAGCTAAGATTCTCCGTGACAGGAAAAAGGTTATTATCAAAGCACCAGCAGCCGCTATCAAACCTCCCCAGATGGAAAAGAGCCCTATTGCCTTGAAAAGTACCTGTAGTGATATCAAGCCTAATTCTAGCGATGATTCCGGGGTTATGTAAAGTACACCGACAACATCTGAAGCCTGCCAAGGTGGGGATAGAAGTCTACCTGACGCATCAGTAGCATACAACCCTCCCAAGAGTTCTCCCTCAGAATCAGCAACTACTATCCCATTAATATCGGTCAGTACAATACGCTGTCCGTAAAGGTTACCCCACTGCTCCAAAAAAGGTTGAATTCCTTCCCAATCCCCTTTCACAACGTAATAACGGGATAATTCCATTTCCATTCTGTCGGCACGCATTTGGTCAACCCGTTCCCCAAATCGGCTGATTTCATTCTTAGTTGCCTGGTTAATAAAGAAAAATACCGTGCCGATGGTTACCAATATGACCAGAGTAAAAGACAACCACAATCGAAACCTAAGACTATGTATCACTACCCACCTCTGTAAATTTATAACCAGCTCCGTACACAGTCATTATATATCTCGGGTCTTTGGGATCAGGCTCCAATTTCCGCCGTAGATGTAGGATATGAACATCTATAGTACGGTCAAAGCCATCAAAGTCATAGCCTAGAGCCTTTTCAATAAGCTGCGCCCGGCTGAAAACCCTACCCGGTTCCCTGGCAAATATTCCCAGCAGCTTGAATTCAACCTCGGTGAGCTTCAATACTCTGCCAGCAAGTGAAGCCTCATGTTTAAGAAAATTAATCGTGAGGTCGCTATGCTTAATCTCTGCCGGACCGCGCTCTCCTGGAAGACGTCTGAGTACCGTTCGTACCCTGGCAGCTAGTTCTCTGGGGCTAAAGGGTTTGGTTACATAATCATCTGCACCTAAATCCAGGCCTGCTAACTTATCCTGGTCAGTAGTCCTAGCGGTAAGCATAATAATCGGCACGTCTGATTCATTCCTAAGTATACGGCAAATCTCAAGACCATCGATGCCGGGAAGCATAAGGTCTAGAACGATGAGGTCAGGGTGGCCTTCTCGAGCAAGGCGAAGAGCCTCTATACCATCATAAGCAGTCAATACCCGGTAGCCATCACGGCTCAGGTAGAGCTTAACCAGTTCCACCGTTTTTACATCATCATCAACTACAAGAACTCTCTTCCCTGCCATCTTTCAGTCCTTATAATAGTACACTCCATATTATATTATTATATAGAGTGATTGTTAAAATATTGTTAATATTGCCACTCCTTTGCTCCTAGTTCTTATAGCAAAAAGAGGGAGAGGGGAACAGCTATCCCCTTTCCCTCATAAAATAGGGATTTAGATATCAAGTAATAATACTCTACTAATCTATTCTGCCAATTCGGAGGGTGGCCCAAACATGCCACCGCAGCCTCGCATTCCATGAAATCCATGATGTCTATTTAAGCCAGGACCAAACGGAATGTCTGCAGGTCTTGTCTGCCACCACTCGAGATACTGATCAGCCTCTTCTTGAGTTATTTGCTCTTGCTCCACAAGACTCTGCAGATGGGCTTGCAGGGCTTCAGTACGCATCTCAGCCTGAGCTTCGACAAGGGCTTCTTTAAGCGCATCCTGGTTAAGAGTGTCGCCAGTCTTCTGTTCGTAGAGTACAGAGACTTTCTCCCACAGGGTTCCAAGGAACGCCCTAGGCTGGCTATCTTCCTCATCATCAGCCGCGAGAGCTATCCCACCAAGGCTTCCTAGTAACAGAACGGACGCCAACACCAAACTAATAATCATTTTTTTGCTTCGCCACATTTTCGCTTTACCTCCTTGTATCTTATTAATATATGAACGTTATACTAAACATAGTTACCAG
>CAZNEL010000012.1:0-26046 GCA_964572285.1 uncultured Dehalococcoidales bacterium
TGGTAACCCGCTGGATATGGAGACCAAACTCTGTCTTAACCTGCCGGAGTTGGTCAAGCGTTCTAACGGCATCTTCGGCAAGAGCGGCACCGGCAAGACCTTCCTCACCAGAATACTGCTTATTGGCATGCTGCAGAAGAGCGCTGCCGTGAATCTTGTCTTTGACATGCACAGCGAGTACGGCTGGGAGGGTAGCAGTGAGCAGGGACGTAAGGTTAAAGCCCTAAAACAGCTTTTTCCATCTAAGGTAGCCGTCTTCACCCTTGACGAGGAAAATTCCAGACGCCGCAAGGTCAGCACCGATTTTGTCGTCAGAATAGGCTATGACGAAATAGAGCCTGAGGACATGATATTACTCCGCCAGACCCTTAATCTTACAGAACCAGCTATTGAAGCCGTCTACCAGATGCGACGAAGATTTGGCAAAGACTGGCTACTGCGTACCTCAGAGCTGGAAGACTCTGAGGAGACCAGAAATCTGCTAAAAGAGCTAAATATACACGAGAGCACCTTCCAAAACTTACAGCGGGGACTGAACACGATACGGCGGCTGCCCTTTATAGCACCGCAGGCTCCTATCAAAGCCGTGCAGCACATCCTTGAGTACCTCGACCGGGGCATAAATGTGGTCCTGGAGTTTGGCAGATACCGGGACATTACGTCTTATATTCTGGTAGCCAATATGCTCACCCGCCGCATCTATGCCCAGTATCAGGAGAGGATGGAAAAGGCAATGGGTGAGGATAGTATTAAGCCCCACCCTCTGGTGATAACCATTGAGGAGGCGCATAAATTCCTTAACCCGGAGGTAGCCAGCCGGACTATTTTTGGCACTATTGCCCGTGAAATGCGTAAGTACAATGTTACCCTGCTGGTGATTGACCAACGGCCCAGCGGCATTGACGAAGAGGTTATGTCCCAGATGGGGACCAAGATAACCTGCCTGCTGGATAACGAGCGCGATATTGATAGCGTTCTGGCCGGCGTTTCTGGTAAAAACGAACTTAAATCAGTGCTGGCTAAACTGGCAGCCAAACAACAAGCCCTCGTCTTTGGTCATGCCGTGCCTATGCCAGTGGTATTCCAGCCGCGGGAATGGGGCTCCCCTGATTCCTATAAGAGTTTTGCCTTAAGTGGAGAAGCTGGCGGCAAAAAACAGGCTGGAAAGGATATCGAGGAATTGTGGGGATAACAAAGACGGCTAAATTGAAAAAGAATAAGATCGGTTTAGCCCTGAGTAGTGGTGCCGCCAGAGGACTGGCTCATATCGGAGTGCTAGGAGCCCTGGAGAAGGCAGGAATTCCTATCAATATGATTGCCGGCACCAGTATGGGGGCTCTAATTGGTGCCCTTTATGCCCAGGGAAAGACCGTTAGCGAGCTAAAAACCCTGGCCATAGAGCTTGGCTCAAGAAGATTCTCTCTTCTGTCAGACCTGACCCTACCCAGAGCCGGTTTGATTCAGGGGCGAAGGATTAAAAATACGCTGAAATCAATCATCGGTGACAGAGAATTTCAAGATTTAAAGATACCCTTTGCCTGTGTAGCTACTGATATAGAAACTGGCGAGGAGGTAGTAATAAATCAAGGCTCGGTGCTAGAAGGGATAAAAGCCAGCAGTTCCATTCCAATAATGTTTACCGTAGCTAAATGGAAAAACAAGTATCTAGTAGACGGCGCCCTGGTAAACCCGGTGCCAGTGAGTGTGATTAGAGAGATGGGAGCAGATTTCATTATAGCTGTAAATGTAGCACCCGATGTGAGTAAGAAAGCCTATCAGCACAACAAGGCGCCTAATATCTTCAATATCATCATGCAGACAATCTACATCGCTAGTTATCGAGTTGCAGAATATAGTTTGAGCGGAGCTGATGTAGTGATCGAGCCACAGGTTACGCACATCGCCTCCATGGACTTCCACCGAGGGCAAGAGTGCATCTTACAGGGCGAAATCGCCACCCAAGCCTCTATCCCGGAGATTAAAAGAAAACTAAAAATCTAAATTTCTACCCATTTATCCCCTTTCCACCACGTTTTTCGTATCCTCATCTTAATTACAAGAATTCCTGAATCATCTCCTGTGTCTTCTACCTGATTTTACACTGTGTTATACTTAATCATAGAACTAGAAGGAACTATAAACGAGAGCAGCGGTATCGCATGATAAATCTGGACAAGATCAAAGAACGGATAGAAAAACTAAGGGCTGAAATTAACCACCATAATTACTGTTACTATGTACTGGATAGCCCTGAGATTAGCGATGCCGAATATGATGAGCTAATGAGAGAGCTCCAAAAACTGGAGGTGGAGTACCCCCATTTTTTGACCTTAGACTCACCAACGCAACGAGTCGGGGCAGCTCCTTTGGAAGCCTTTGGCGCAGTGGGGCACCCCCTACCTTTACTATCACTGGGCAATGTCTTTTCTCAGGAAGAGCTAATAAACTGGTATACTCGAACCCCTAAACTGGCAGCCGATGAGCAATTTAATTTAGTCTGTGAGCATAAGATTGACGGTCTGGCCGTGGCTCTAACCTACGTTGATGGCCAGCTGACTACCGGGGCCACCCGTGGTGACGGCTTCCGCGGTGAAAATATCACCCAGAACTTGCGAACTATCAGGAGTATCCCCTTATCTGTAACCAAAGAGGCGCCACCCCGCTTTGAGGTGCGTGGTGAGGTCTTTTTACCCAAGGCCGGTTTCCATAAGCTAAATCAGGAGCGGGCAACCGAAGGGAAAACCCTCTTTGCCAACCCACGTAATGCCGCCGCCGGCTCAGTACGACAGCTTGACCCTCGCATTACAGCCAAACGCCCGCTGGATATCTATATCTATGGTTTAGGTTGGGTTGAAGGCAAGGCAACTCCACCAACCCACTGGGAAACGATGGAGTACCTCAAGTCACTCGGTTTTAAAATCAATCCTAATAACAGGCTGCTTACCAGCATCAAAGAAGTAACAGAGTTCTATGACGGCTGGGTAGGCAGGAGAGACAAACTACCCTATGAAGCAGATGGCATCGTGGTAAAGATAGACCGGCTAGACCTGCAGGAACGATTGGGAAACATTGGGCGTGAGCCCAGGTGGGCTATAGCCTATAAGTTTCCTGCTATTCAGGGCACTACCCGCCTGGAAAAAATCGAAATTAGTGTTGGTAGAACGGGCACCCTTAATCCCTATGCCATCTTAGAACCAACATCAGTAGGCGGAGTAACCATTAAAAGTGCCGCACTGCATAATGAAGACGACATCCGCCGCAAAGACATCCGTGAGGGTGACTGGGTTATCATCCAGCGAGCGGGTGAAGTAATACCAGAAGTGGTGGGGCCAATTAAGAGTAAGCGCACCGGCCAGGAAAAGGAATTCAGCCTCTTAGATAAAATATACAATAGCCAAAAGGAACGCCCGGCATGCCCGGTATGCGGAGCCGAAGTGGTTAAACCAGAAGACGAGGTTATGTATTACTGTTCTAATGCCTCTTGCCCGGCTCAGCTTCAGCAACGTCTAGAGCACTTCGCCTCCCGAGACGCTATGGATATCAGAGGTATCGGTGAATCACAGAGTGCCATGCTATTACGAGAAGGGTTAGCAAAGAATGTAGCTGACCTGTACTACCTTAAAGAACAGAAGGATAAACTACTAGAGCTGGAGAGAATGGCGGAAAAGAGCATAGCTAATATGCTTGACGCTATTGAGAAGAGTAAAGACAGACCACTGCCCAGAGTCATATTTGCCCTGGGGATACGACATATTGGAGGAGAGACAGCGGAAATCCTGGCTAGAGAATTTGGCAGCATTGATGCACTGGCTATTGCTACAAGAGAGGAACTAACATCTATTCCCGCTATCGGACCTAAAATCGCCGATAGCATCCTTGCCTTCTTCAGTCAAGAAGAAAATCGCCATATTATTGAACGGCTAAGAAAAGCGGGCGTTAAACTGGAAACACAAGTGATGAAACGAGAAGGACTGCCTCTGGCCGACATGAAATTTGTTCTCACCGGCAGACTTGAAACCCTTAGCCGACAGGAGGCTGAAGCACGGATAAAAACTCTTGGCGGCTCAGCTAAAAGCGACGTTACCCGTAAGACAACATATCTCGTGGTCGGTGCTGACCCTGGTTCCAAGCTTGCCCGCGCCCAGGAGCTAGGCATCAAGCAACTCACCGAAGAAGAGTTAATTCGTCTTCTAAGGCAATAAAATTGATATGAAGCTAATTGTAGGCTTGGGTAACCCAGGCAAAACTTATACTAATAATCGCCATAATATAGGCTTTATGTGCCTTAGTCATTTTGCCAAGACGCAGGGCATACAGCTTAATAGAAAACAGGGGCAAGCCCGAACCGGTTCCGGCAAGGTGGCTGGCAGCCAGGTATTATTAGCCAGACCACAGACCTATATGAACCGCAGTGGTCAATCAGTAAGCCGATTAGTAAACAAGTTTAAAATCGGCCTGAATAACCTCCTGATTATCCATGATGACCTTGACCTCCCTCTGGGTACAATCCGTTTTCGCCAGGCTGGCAGCTCCGGCGGACACAAGGGGGTAGACTCTATCATCTATGAATTTGAAAGCCAGTATTTCCCCCGCCTTAAAATAGGCATTGGGCGACCGCTAACACCTATTCCTGAAATCATTGAAGATGACATTATTAGCTACGTGTTAAGTGATTTCACCTCCGAGGAAAAGCAAATTGTTAATCAGGTCATCCCCAGGGTGAGCGAAGCCATTCTTTGCCTCATCACTGAAGGTCTCCCGGTAGCCATGAACAGATATAACTAATCTCTGGCAAGGCTACTTTTTGCTAGAGTTCATGCTCAGGTGGTATAATCTTTGTACCTGACATATGGCTATAACAAATAATAAATTCATCGCTGTTATTGGTGGCAAACGATGCTCATCACAGGAAGCCAGGTTAGCAGAAGAGGTGGGCCGTGAGCTAGCCAAACGGGGTGCTGCCGTGGTTTGCGGTGGTATGGGTGGTGTTATGGAGGCAGTCTGCAGGGGTGCCCAATCAGAGGGTGGAATAACCATCGGTATCCTTCCCAGTGAAAACCGTCAAGTCGCCAACCCCTATGTGCAAATTCCTATCGTCACCGGTATGGGTTATGCTCGAAACGTAGCCGTGGTTAAATCAGCCCAGGCAGTTATCGCTATCAGTGGCAGTTATGGCACTCTCACTGAGATTGCCCATGCATTGCAAAGCGGCATCCCGGTTATCGGCCTGAATACATGGTCACTATCCAGAAATGGCCAGCCGGATAGCTCAATCATCCCGGCTAAAAATCCTGTTGAAGCAGTAGATATAGCCCTTAGCCTAGCGATAAACTCATAGCCAACCAAAGCTCAGGGCTACGGAGGTAAGATGCCAACCATCAAGAATGTAATGGCCAGAGAAATCCTGGACTCCAGAGGAAACCCGACAATAGCGGTCGAGGTACAACTTGCTGATGGCACCACAGGTCAGGCAGCAGTACCTTCTGGAGCCAGCACCGGTAAGCACGAAGCAGTAGAGCTACGGGATGAAGATGCTTCCCGATTTAGCGGAAAGGGCGTACTCAAAGCAGTAGCCAATGTCAATGAATGCATCATGCCGGTTATAATCGGCATGCCCGCTACCGACCAGGCAGCCATTGACCACAAGCTCATAGAACTCGATGGCACCGCCAACAAATCTCATCTTGGCGCTAATGCTATTCTAGGAGTATCGCTGGCAACAGCCCACGCAGCCGCTAACCTACTTGGCATACCTCTGTATCGCTATCTGGGCGAAGCAGCCACTTATACACTACCGGTGCCAATGATGAATATCCTTAACGGTGGTAAACATGCTGCCAATTCCACAGACTTTCAGGAATTTATGGTGATGCCTGCCGGTGCTAGCAGTTTTCATAACGCACTACGAATGGGTACCGAGGTCTATCACAGCCTGAAAAAGGTCCTTAAAGATAAAGGCTTGAACACCAATGTTGGTGATGAAGGCGGCTTTGCACCTTCTTTACCATCGAACAAAGAAGCCGTAGAAGCCATCTTAGTTGCTATTGAAAAGGCCGGCTATAAACCGGGTATTGATTGCTTCATTGCCCTGGACCCGGCTGCCAGCGAATTTTATAAAGATGGTCAGTACATCTTAAGCAGAGAAGGCATCTCACTTAGCAGCCGGGAAATAGTTGATTATTATGCCCGATGGGTATCGAAATATCCTATTATTAGCATTGAAGATGGCATGGCTGAAGACGACTGGGATGGCTGGCAGCTTCTGACGCAAAAATTAGGTAATAAGGTTCAGCTAGTCGGCGATGACCTCTATGTTACCAGTGTAGACCGCTTGAAGAAGGGAATCAGCTTAAAGGCGTCAAATTCTATACTGATTAAACCCAACCAGGTTGGCACACTCACCGAGACAATATCTGCTATAAAGATGGCGCAACAAGCAGGCTGGACGACAGTAGTAAGTCATCGTTCCGGTGAGACTGAAGATACAACAATTTCTGACTTGGCAGTAGGTCTAAATACAGGACAGATTAAGGCAGGGGCACCCTGCCGCTCAGAACGTACGGCCAAGTATAACCGCCTGCTCAAAATAGAGGAAGAACTAGGAAAAGGTGCTAGCTTTATTGGCATTCATGCCTTCAATAGCCTGGAGAGATAGAGGATGCTAGAAGTCGCTCCAGGCATTTATCAACTGATACTACCCAACCCTCCTCAAGCCACACCAAGATATGTTAATGCTTATCTGGTACGAGGGAGTAACGGTTATCTTCTCCTTGATACTGGTTGGCAAAACAAGGCTCTGGCTTCACTGCAAAAGCAACTAACGAAGATTGGCATTGGCTTTGAAGATATTACTCAAATAGTAATTACCCACACTCACCCTGACCATTATGGCCTAGCTGGTCGGCTAAAACAACTCTCCGACGCTAAACTGGCTTTACATTATTTGGAAACAAACGTTATTAAATCCAGATTTAAGAATGAGAGTGAGTTTATATCTCAGCTAGACCAATGGTGGCTGGTTAACGGAGTGCCAATCAACAGACTGGCGGAATTCCGGCAAGGTTTCCTGGAAAACAAAACAGACCCTATCGTTCCCATTTTGCCTGATATCACACTCCGGGGGAACGAAACCATCTCCAACGGTATCTTTAGCTTCCAGGTACTGTGGACGCCAGGGCATTCAGCCGGACATATATCCTTATATGAACCAAAACAAAAAATTCTATTCAGCGGCGACCACATCCTACCCAATATCACTACCAATATTGGCATTAGTCTTCTACCTCCTCAATCTAGCACCAACCCGCTAGGCGATTACCTCAACTCGCTGAACGAAATGAAGCAACTGGAGGTCGATCTTATTTTACCGGGGCACGGGAACCGTTTCGTCGACCTAAAAGGAAGAGTTGAAAAACTCATTAAGCACCATAAGCGAAGAACTGCCGAAACTGCCAGGACGATAGAGGTGGAAGCAAAAACAACTTACCAAATTGCTACCGAGCTGACCTGGAGACCAGATACAAAAGGAGCCGGCTGGCAAGGTTTAGGCCTGTGGGGTCAAAGGCTAGCAGTAGCCGAAACCGCTGCCCACTTAGAGTCACTTAGATTCAATGGTAAGGCAGACAAATTCTTTAGGGATAGCATCGCATATTATCGCATAGTTGATAAAGTAAAATGAAAAAGATAGGTATTACCACCACCGTACCCATAGAAATATTGCTTGCTGCCGGCTATCAGCCAGTTGACTTAAATAATGTATTTATTACTGACCATAGCCCCGATAGATTAGTAAGCATTGCTGAAAAAGCTGGTTTTCCGCTAAACTGTTGCAGCTGGATTAAGGGTATCTACGGGGTATGTATGGACTACGGTATTGATACCGTTCTTGGGGTCACCACCGGAGACTGTTCTAATACCATCATGCTGATGGAAGTTCTCAAGCTCAGAGGACTCAAGGTCATACCTTTTGCCTACCCTGACCAACCAGATACCCAACGAATGCACTACGCCCTACAGGCACTGGCAGAAAGTTTAAGCACCACCATGGAGGCTGTTAATAGAGTTAGAGATGATCTTAAGCCAAGTCGTAACCTGGCACAAGAACTTGACCGGCTTACCTGGAAAGATAGACTGGTTAGTGGCTGGGAGAACCATCTGTGGCTGGTATCCAGCTCTGATTTTAACCAAGACTATCATAAATACTACGACCAACTAAAGGGACTGCTGGCTGATTGCCGAAAACGCCAGCCCTACCCCCAAGACTGGCTGAAGCTGGCCTACATCGGGGTGCCTTCTGTTTATGGGAAAGACCTTTATCACTACCTGGAGAATCATCAGACGAGGGTAGTCTTCAATGAAATCCAGCGCCAGTTTGCTATGCCCAACCCCGGAAGCACTCTGGCAGAACAATACTCCAACTACACGTATCCCTACTCAATATATGATCGATTGAAGGACATCACTAGCGAGCTCAAGCGACGGCAGATTGATGGAGTTATTCACTATGTCCAGGCATTTTGTCATCGGGGTATTGGTGATATCATCTTCAGAGACACCTTGAAATTACCTATTTTAACCCTGGAAGGTAACGATGACTTTTACTTGACTCAGCATGTAAAAACACGAGTTGAGGCTTTTCTGGACATGTTGCGGCATAGCCAGCGTCTAAAATATAATCAGCAAGCTATAAGCCTGAGAAATCTATAGGAGGTATAAAGTGGTAACAAAGATTGGAATCAACGGCTTTGGACGAATCGGTAGATTAACCCTCAGGGCAATCAACGAATACCACGGTGGCAAATTAGAGGTAGCAGCAGTCAATGACCTCACTGATACCAGAACCAATGCCCATCTACTAAAATGGGATAGTACCTACGGTCCCTACCCGGGCCAGGTAGAAGTCACTGAGGATACAATCATCGTTGATGGCAACACGATAAAGGTGCTGGCAGAACGTGACCCGGCTAAAATCGCGTGGTTAGATTATGGAGTAGAGATAGTAATTGAATCAACCGGGCTATTTACCGATGCCACCAAGGCAGTGGCTCACCAGCAGGGCGGCGCCAAGAAGGTGATTATTTCCGCCCCGGCCAAGAACGAAGATGTAACGGTTGTTCTCGGCGTCAACGAAGGCCAGTATGACCCGAACAAGCACCACATTATATCCAATGCTTCCTGCACTACTAACTGTATTGCTCCGGTAGTCAAAGTATTACACCAGAGCTTTGGAGTAAGCAGGGGTTTGATGACCACTGTCCATGCCTACACTAATGACCAGAAAATTCTGGATACGGTCCACAAGGATCTACGCCGGGCGAGATCTGCTGCTCTTAATATTATCCCCACCACTACCGGTGCTGCCAAGTTGGTCGGTAAAATTATCCCGGAACTCCAGGGCAAGATTCACGGTTTAGCCCTGAGAGTGCCAACGCCTACCGGCTCCATTGTTGATTTTGTGGCTGACTTAAACCAGGAGGTTACTGTCGAGCAGGTCAACCAGGCTTTCCAGTCAGCGGCTGAAGACTCACTCAAGGGAATACTGAACTATTGCGAGGAACCCCTGGTTAGCATGGATTGTAAAGGCGACCCGGCCAGCTCTATCTTCGATGCCCTCAGTACCATGGTTATTGATGGCAATATGGTCAAGGTGCTTGCCTGGTATGACAACGAGTGGGGTTATAGCTGCCGTCTAGCCGACATGGCAGCCTATATCGTTGAGAAGGGGCTATAATCGGCAGATAAGAAAATTCAATGAGCTGGGATGAAATCAAAAAAGCCAGACGGCAGCTTTCCCGAGAGCAAGGCACCATCATTAGGGACTGGGGAGGCAGAATTCCGATTGCCCTTATCTACCCAAACTCCTACTACCTAGGCATGTCTAACCTGGGACTGCATGCCATCTACAAACTGCTTAATAGCTATGATGAGATTGTTTGTGAACGGGCTTTCTGGGAAAAAACCTCTCGCCAAATACTATCGGTAGAATCCCAGCGGCCGCTTAGTGATTTTGCTGTCCTGGCCTTTACCATTTCCTACGAGCTTGACTACTTCAACATAGTCTCAATCCTTAAAGCCAGCGGTATACCCTTATATGCTGCCGACCGAGATGAGCAACATCCGCTGATTATCGCCGGTGGCCCCTGTATTATAGCTAACCCTATGCCTCTATCTCTGTTCTTTGATTGCCTGTGTATCGGTGAAGCAGAGCCAATACTCCCGGCTATGTTACCAGTACTGGATGAGAATATCACCGGTCAGCGGAGTGACCTTCTTAAAGCATTAGCAGAACTACCCGGTATGTATGTGCCACAATACCCCCCGGAATCCCCTGTGGTACGACAATGGGCGCAGAACCTGGATGATTTCCCGGTAACATCAGTGATACTCACTCCCGATACTGAGCTAGGGAATTTATACTTGATTGAGGTAGAGCGGGGTTGTAACTGGGGCTGCCGTTTCTGCCTGGTAAACAATGCATTTAGCCCCATGCGCTACCGCTCTCTGGATAACCTGATAGAACAAGCTAGAGAAGGATTAAAATACCGGAAGCGGATAGGGCTGGTGGGAGCAGCGGTATCTGATTACCCCCAAATAGAAGAGCTGGTGGTAGCGTTATGTAAAATAGGAGCTGACTTTTCCATCAGCTCGCTGCGTATAAAACCCCTCTCCCGTATCGTTCTTGGGAAAATAGCTCGGGGTAGAACACGAACCATAGCTCTAGCTCCTGAGGCTGGCTCCCAGCGCCTGCGTCAAATGATAAGAAAAGGCATCAATGAAAAAGATATCCTGGAATCAGTAGGTAAAGTAATCGAACAGGGAATCAAACAACTCAAGCTCTACTTCATGATCGGTCTGCCAACGGAGACAGATGAAGACATAGGTGAAATAATAAAGCTGACACTTAAATGTAAGGGTATCATAGATAAGCAGCGAAGCGGCTGCCGTATTACTCTTACCGTTTCTCCTTTTGTTCCCAAGGCAGGCACACCCTTCCAGTGGCTACCGATGACTGAGATTTCTATCCTTGATCAACGCCTGTCTCTACTCAAGAGAACCCTGGTACCACAAGGGGTCATAATTAAGAATGAAAGCCCAGCCTGGAGCCAAGTTCAAGGGATTCTCGCCCGCGGCGATGATAAACTGGCTGAGGCGTTAGCTAATATAGAGGATGTCTCACTGTCTGGCTGGCGTAAAGCCGTAACCAAATACCATCTGGATATTGATTTCTATGCCCATCAGAGGTGGGATACTAGGAAGAAATTACCCTGGGCAATAATAGATTCGAGTGCTAACACTGAGCACCTTAAGCAGGAAATAGATAGAGCTATACCTCAGAGTATCCCTATGAGTTAGGTCAACTCATCCAGTCAGTTCCTTGCTGTTCTAAGTCACACTTTATTATCCCTGATGCCCCTTTAGTTTTTTCTATTGCTAAAGAGGCATCAGAGGCATAGTTATACAGATCAAAAAACAGGATTAGAGGCTAATGCCTGCTCTTTGTTTGAATTTGTTTACACAGTTAATCTCAATCCCTAATACCTCAGCAATGTTAAACTTAGCTTCTATCCCCATAGGATGACATGGATGGGGGGAAAGCATACCTAAGCCAAGGTCTTCCCTTACTTCAGTCATTACTAACGGGTCGGAAAGATCACGTGTAGAAATCGATAATTTGTTAGCCACATACTCTTTTGCCTCTTTTATTTTCATGCCACGGGACATTTGCATACGCGCCACCAGATCTCCAGCAGTGCGCATTCCGCCCATACCCGAGGCAATAGCGTGAGTAGCAGCCATGCCCAGAGGATCTCCTACACCTGCCTACAACCCATCCAACCGAAGAATTTCCACCATGGCTGTTGAAGCCCTGGATACCGCATCTACAGGAGGATGGTCAGTTACAGGAACTGCGCCAACACCCATTCCCATATTAACGTGAATCGGTATATTTGAGGTTTCCACGCATGGCTTTAGAAACGTAAGAGCACGAGCTAAGTTCCATGCACAGGATTTACTAGTACTGGTATTCACCACCGGCCCAAAAATCGTTACCCCCGCCTTCTCTGCTAATTTGACCTGTTCATGAGGATACAGACCCGCTAAACGAGTTCCACCATACATCATCTCTCCGTGCATCCCTAAAACAAACTCGCCAGCCATTCCCACCTCAATGCACATGTCAGGATATTTTGCCTTCAGGATTTCTGTTGCCCGCAAAGTGGCCAAAAAGTCTGGGTCTCCAGCAGCTCCGGTGGTATCAAAATTGATACCATCGGCTCCAGATTCATACATGGCACTTGCCACAAAGACCATGTCTTTAACAGCATGTTCCACGGCTTCTTCTTGAGAGTCCCTTGCTTCTTTTATCTTACCCAAAGGTAGCAATTCAGCCGGATTAGGGACAGGCCCGTCAGGCTGACTGTAATAGCCTAAATTGGGCATTGCTCCGTAAAACAAAGGGATAGTGGTATCAAGTAGAGCTTGTTCTAACAGCGGTTGTTCAAAAGTTACGATGGGCTTTACTGCCTTGAAACTGTAATCAATATGGCCCACTTCCATAGTATCAGAACCCAAGCACTTCTCAAAAATCTGAAGAGCATGATTCCTTCCAACATGTACTCCAACTCGCACAAATTTAACAGTAGGGCCATCATAAGTGAGAACAACTTCGTTTCCTATCTCTACACCGACAAACCTGGAAGGTGACTTGTAAATATCAAACAAGTACTTCAACTCGTCTTCTGAAAGAGGAGGAACTTTAGCTCTCTCAGCAGCATCTTTAGTCCCCTCTTCCAGATCTTTTCTTAATTCGCCCTCTGTGATTTCGACCAAAAAACCATCACCCATTCTGGTAAGTATTTTCCCCGCCATAAATTACCTCCCCCTTTATTAGGCTGTATAATTTTCTTCCCAGGCCCACTTCAAGATTTAGCTCTTGCACCCTTGAAAGTTTCCATCTCCAATCTAGTTTTGGATTCTCCAGCTTCAATTCCTAGCTCATAGTGCTCAACCCCCCTCTTTTATTTCATTGCCGACAAGAGTAGAACCCCAGCCACATTTGAAAAACGTTGCCGAATATTTTCTTAACTTCCACTCAGGAGTTTTACACTCCTCACACACCTTAAAAAACCATTTATTACGAAGCCAGCGTGCCGCCCGACTGTTCTTAGAATCGTGTATCACCATCTGTTTATTGCAATGGGTGGTCACATAAGCATAAGAACCCCTTCGTTGAAAGGCCTTGATTCCATGGAGAACTCCCCGTCGGGAGGGCCACAGTTTCATTTTCTCTATCAGTGGGAAAAGGGGGACATGTTTTCGATAATAGACTTTTTTCTGTACCTTATCTGACAATACCCTCTTCCTATTAGACCCTTAGATTTGACCAAATTATGGCGAGGGGTCCGGGAGTCACACCCGGCTATGCAAATTTAGAGTTTGCGTTGATCCTTCCGATCGACCCCCCTTTTTCTGCATTGTATCCTAATCCCCTCATCGGATGCAACTGGCCTGAACAAACATGGAAGCCACACCAATCTCTAGCGAATCGTGAATAAGGCACTCTTTGGCTAGGGAATAAGCCTCTTCACTTAACCCTAGAGGAATTCCAGGAGCAGCAACAAGGGTTCCTGATTTGATGTGTTCTGCCTGTATAATATCAGCCGCAGGTGAGGCATCGAAAAGTATTGTATATCGGTTAAGCACCTCTCCCAGATTCTTTTCCACTATAATTTCATGTCCCTTTACTAATGCCTCTAGCTTATTTTGATTAGGGTCAAAAATCGCTACCTTTGCCCCCTTCTCCTCAAGAGATAAAACTGCGCTCCAGCCCACCTGCCCTGCTCCCCCAATCACCAATACCTCTCGCTTACTTAAGCCTCTGGCCATAGCTTCTAATGCTGACACATATCCTCTTGCCGTGGCTTGCGCATTATCAATAACCCTCTTCAAAGACATATTCAATGTAACAAACCGATTATCATCAGCGAGGAAAGCAATGTCTGCATCTCTTTCAATTCCCTCTGCCAGTCCAGCCACGTCACTATCTTTTGTTATAAAAGCATTAACTCCAATGTAAACTAAAATATCTCTAACCGCTTCAGCAAAACCTTCGATAACTCCCTTTCCTGAAGTTATAGGAACCACAGCCACCATATGCGAGCAGATGGCATTATTCAACCCCTCTTCACTGACCTCCATAGTACAGCAGGCAATTCCCTTAAGGGATAAACCAGTTTTTCGAACTAAATCCGCATCATACGCGAAAAGTTCTTGTCCTATACCTCTTATATCTTCTCTCTTTAGGCGCGTCACCCTGTTCACTCTCCGTAAAATGAATTCAAGGCTGAAAACCCACCTTCAACTTATTTGGAGATAGTGGTTCTTTCAAGATAATTCTTAATATTTTCAATGACCTGGCAACGCTTCAGCCATGCTTGCTCTCGACTTTCCCCGATCATGATTAGCGTTGCTACCCAAGGAAATCGTGATAAGTTAAAATTTGTCAGACTTACATCGGCTCCGAAGAAATCATGGACAACCTTAAGGGAGTCGGCTTCTCCCATGATATGTTCCCCCCAAAATTCTAAACTATTTTCAGACACCTTGATATGCTCGTAAACGACTCCTCTTATCCTCTCCACTTTAGATACTGTCGGCATTTCCTTTTTAACAAACATATCCGCCAACAGTGCTAGCATGTTTATTCCTGTGGATTCATAAACTGTGGTAGGAGTCTGACTCGGGAATCTCGCATCGATTTCTAGCACCTTGAGGGCACCTTTATGAAGAATGACTTCAACATCCATAATCCCATTCAGATGAAGGCTCTTTGCAATTGTGAGAGCGATTTCTTTAAACTGCCTATCTAAAGGCTCTGGAATTTCTGCGGGAGCGAGAACCCTTTTACAATCGTAATGCTCATCCATTTCAAGCTCTGTGGTTTGAAGAACTATGAAATGTCCGGCAACCCCCAAAACTTCGACAGAATAAGATGGACCCTCCAGACATTCTTGTAAGATCCATCGATCCAACCTTGAGCCTACACGTCTAATAAATTCATCAATTTCCCTCTCCGTCTCGAGCTTGGATACCCCATGACTTCCGCTCGAAGTGGAGGGCTTTGCAATAATCGGCAGCCCACATTGTGGCCAAGTTTGCGGCAGGGGAATGCCCAATTTTTCAAAAAGGCGATTGGAGCGCTTTTTAGAATGAGTAACGAAATACGCTTCTTCATCATAAGCTAAAACCACATTCGCCTCTGCAGCACATTTTTTTAAAGACCTGAGGGCAGCGACATCTTCAAGTGCAGGGATAACCGAATCAACATTCTCTATAATCTGACGCAAAGTTGAAACATCTTTAACAATGTCACATTGATAAAAAGAGTCGCATAATCCTGATGCTGGCACGCTCGGTTTCTTATCTATGAGAATTACTTCCCACCCAGCCTCATGAGCCAGAAAAGACGCTTCAACCCCTTGCAGTTTTCCCCCAACAATAGCGACTCTCAAACGATTTACCCCCTACCAAAATGATATTTGTTGAGGAGAGCCTTTCTCTCGCAATCGATCCACGAGACATAATCGTCAAGCCCCGCCTTGGTTAATCCCAATTCATTAAGTATAGGAGTTATTCCTTTTACTGTACGATAACCTTCGGAGATATTCAAAGTACTTTGGGCTACACCCATCATCTCAGAATGGGGAGGAATCAACGAAGTCACCACATTCGCTCCGGCTTCTAATCTTTCCTTAAGCCCATCGATTCCATGTACATCCAGAGAGGCAGGTATCAACCTATGAGGAAATAATAAACGCAGAACAGCAATAATGATTAGTTCACGCATGTGGGGAGGGGAGGGAAAATCGCCCATGGGGGTTCCCTTTTGAGGAATAAAGCTCATGACACGCACCTGATGAGCCCCCATGTTCCTCATCGCCTCCATGGAGTTAGCTATATCGGCTAATGATTCCCCCACCCCGGTCAGCATACCCTCTTCAATAAGCAGACCTAATTTGACTGCCTTACTCTTTTTTTCAAGCCTATCGCCGTAACTCTGATCCAACCGAAGCTGACGATAGATTTTTTCATTATGGGTTTCCTGGTAGCAAGCATACCAATCCGCCCCTGCTTCTGGTAGTCTCCTCAAAACTTCATCGGGCACAGCTCCAAAAGAGATCATTATAGGTAGGCCTGCCTCTCTTTTAATCCTTTTAACCAAAGTCAATAGCGGTTCAAAGCCATTCTCTTTGCCGTAATAAAAAGGGTCTTCCCCCATGGTTAAATCAAGCAAGTGAACACCGGATTGTGTCAAGTCAAGGGCGGCCTCTATTAGTTGGCTGCTGGTTCTTCGATACCGCTTGCACAAACTATTAGAGGAACGATAATAGCAGAAAGTACAGTTGTTGCGACACCAGGTAGAAAAGTACAGGAACCCATAAAGAAAAATTTTATCGCCAAAATAGCGATGCCTTAACCCTCGAGCCACTTCAAAAAGCTTCTCTATTTCCTCATCCCGACCTAATCCAAGCAAACAGAGAACTTCAGCCTTAGAGAGAGGCACTTCACTGGCTGCTTTGTTTAATAATTTTTCAAGTGAAAAATAACTATTGATTTTATCCTAGCCTGAGCATTGAGCTTCTAAAGGCCCAATAATTGCTTCATCTTCTTTACCGCATCCCCACCATCTTCAGCATATGCATCTGCTCCGATTCTATCAGCCCATCTTTGTGTAGCCGGAGCACCTCCCACTATTGTTTTAAATCTATCCCGCAAGTTAGCCTCTCTAAGCTCCTTTTCCAATTTTTTCTGTGCTTCCATAGTTGTCGTTAATAAGGCACTTGTCCCTATTATATCAGCATCTACTTCTTTTGCCTTTTCTATAATCTTCTGAATAGGCACATCTCTGCCCAAATCGTAAACCTCGAAGCTATGTGCCCTTAACAGGGACACGACAATCGCTTTCCCGATGTCGTGAACATCCCCTTCAACAGTCGCGATTACTATCTTCCCCTTTTTCTCAATTTTTTCTTGGGGTAATGCAGCGTTACATATTGCTACTGCTGTTTTCATTGCTTCAGCCGCCAACATCAATTCTGGTAAGAATAGTTCACCCCTTCCAAAAAGCTCACCGACTTCACTTATACCGGGAACAAATCCCTGATTTATTAATATTAAGGGATCTATCCCACTATCCAAAGCAGCCTTGGCAACTTCCTCGGCCTTACTATTATCAGAGTTAATAATTGCTTTCTTAGCATCTTCTAATAATTGCTCTTTTGTCATAGTATCAAATCCTCAAATTTATTTTCGTGGGCTATATTTACCCAACTGTAGCGCTTCAGTCGTTTTCGGACACATCGACCCTGCTAAAAATAATACGACTGGCCTTAGTTTTCGTCAAATCAATTAGTCTGTTCACCCCCTTTCGCCTGGCGACTGCTGCCTTTAGTTTCCTCTTCCGTTATGCCAGTAATGCCTCCAGGTTATCGCTATAGTATAACCTACATGACTCAGAGAGTTCAAGAGGAAATACAGCCGCACAGTGTCAACTCTATTATCTTAAATATTTAGCCTAACCCCGTCAAGATATATAAGGCTACGCCCCGTTCTCTGAATGTTTTGATATCCTTGTTTCGCCATTACAAGTCTCTCCAGGCCAAGTCCTAAACCCACCCATGGATTGACTATTCCCCATGCATCATCTAGCGGATGGGGGCCCATAGCTGCTGAGCCAAGTTCTATATCAGTCATGATGTCCAACGTTTCACCATAAACTACGCATGGTTTCGAAATCAATCTATATCCGCTTATACCTATGGCCTCCATTAAGAGAGTGGCCAATTCTTTTAACCGCTCAACTCTGCTTTCTTCAGGCAAACCAAGCTCAACAAGATTAAGCATAGTAAACTCATTCAAGTGATGGCTCCCTTTTGATTCTTTACGAAAGCAGGGACCCACCTCAAAAATTCGTATGGGTTTTTCCCATAAGCGAACAAGTCGTCTCAGAAGGTAATAAAGATTAGGTGCCAGCATAGGCCTCAAACATTTACTTGTACCGATCCAAAAAACCTGATTTATAAGGGGATTTTCTGCGGTGATGGACATTTTCTCTAAAGACCCCTTAGCTAATATTATCGGGGTAACAACCTGCACAAAACCTTCTTCTATAAGTTTATTTATAAGGATCAGTTCTAGTTCACAAATCAGGGGACGACAACGATGGTTGCGCAAGTTTTGCAAACGTTGCTTTCCCTCTTCAACTAGCTTTTTCTCCCAGAGCTTGAAATTTGCATCCCTTTCTTGAGCATCACTGAATACCTTTTCTTCCAGGTTTATATCAGCATTCAATTCCCGCAAGCGTTGCTTTTGAAGTTCCGTTAATGTAATAGTCATTATAAAAGCTGTAACCTCCCTTGTCCACTGCCAGTGATTCGCCCGTTACCTGGCCTGATTGTCAGCCTCGAGTGACATACGCTTCGATCACATCGGGTAACTCGTTGTAATCTTTTCGGCCTGTCGAATCATATCCCACCTTATCAACCATAGTCATAAAAAATGATTTGGGCGGATCATGCCGTGGGGTGCCCCCATTTTTAGTACCACCTAGAATGAGAGACTTCCTGCTTTCTCCACTGGTTGCTTAGCCTCTCTTACCTGGTTCTTCTCATAATATCGTCTGGCAAACTCGTCCGGCGTCAGGTAGTCCAGCGAGCTGTGAGGACGGTAATTATTATACTCCTGCCTCCAGTTTTCTACAATAGCCTGAGCCTCCTTCCCGTTCCGGAAGATTTCACGATTTAAGCACTCGTTCCTCAACTTATCATTGAAGCTTTCAATATAGCCGTTTTCCCAAGGGCTGCCTGAATAAAGTCTGGCAGCCGGATGTCGCTAGCCATCGGCAGACTACCCTGGTGGTAAACTCAGGTCCATTATCGCTGCGGATGTACTTCGGCACCCCACGCGTCAGGAACAACCACTCCAGAGTTTCTATTACCACCGAGGCCGGTATTGACGGTGCAACCCTGATAGCCAGGCATTTCTGGGTATACTCGTCTATTACATTTAGAATCCTCAGCTTACTACCTCATCTTTCAGTCCTGCCCTCAACAAAGTCGTAGCTCCAGACATGGTTCGGGTATTCTGCCTTGTTTACTATTTCTCCCACTGGACCTACTCTGCGCCTATTCAGTCTTCTCCGTGGTAATCCCAGCCTTTCCGATTCCCAGATGTGGTGGACCCGTTTCTTATTAATAACTCCACCACCAACTGCACATAACCACCTCAGATGTGCCATCATGCTTGCCCATTCAATAAGTAAAGTGATATATTAGCGGCATCTACCCCCCTTCGTACCATTTAGCGAGATTTTATTCGGGGAGGGGACATTAGCTGATACAATACCAAGCTGAAAGTCGGGAGGCAATGCCCGACTAAAAAAGGGAGGCAAAATGGACTGTATTTTCTGTCAGATCGTAGATGGTAAGATACCGGCTGATATTGTTTATCAGGATGAAGATGTGATTGTCTTCCGTGATATTAATCCGGTAGCGCCAACACACTTGCTCATCATACCAAAGAAGCATATTTCTTCCCTTGCCCACCTACCTGATGCCGAGATACCTCTTATCGGACATATGGTAAAGGTAGCCAATCAACTGACCAGGGAAGGAGGCGTCGCTGAGAGTGGCTACCGCCTGGTGATTAACTCCGGTGAACAGGGTGGGCAATTAGTACCTCATCTCCACATGCATCTTTTGAGTGGTCGCAGGCTGTCAGATGCGATAGGCTAATTGGACAGCTAGCGGCGTGATGCTCGATAATCTAAAAAGGTAAGTAGGCCAGCAATACTTTTGGCATCGCAAATGTTGCCCGAGGCAATGAGGCTGGGAATCTGGGTAGTCAGCACTCGTACCAAACTGATACTATCAGTATCTTCAGCATGAAGCGGGCTAGGAGTAAGGTCAGTAGCCAGATAGAGGTAGAGGTATTCAGTACTGTAACCTGGAGTCGAGTAAAAGCCACCCAACTTCTCCACCTTTCGGGGCATGTAACCGGTTTCTTCGCGCATTTCGCGGCAGACTGTAGTTACGGGGTCTTCATCAGGGCCAATGCCACCAGCCGGTATCTCCAATAACTCCTTCCCAACTGGCTTGCGAAACTGCTTCACCAATAACGCCTTGTCATCAGCGTCAAGAGCTATAATAGCAACACAATCGCTATGTTCCACAACCTCACGAGTAGTTTGCCGGCCATCAAGCGTCTGAACAGTATCAACCCGCAGCTTCACTGCTCGTCCTTCATATACTAGCCGGCTGGATAGCGTCTTTTCCTCAACCAAGTTTAGCTCCTGCCCTTTAATTTTTGGTTAGAGGTTAGCCACGTTAATACGATAAATGAGGGCTATCTCATCGCAATTGGGGAATTTGGGACAGCGGAGGCACTCAGCCCAAATCTTCTGTGGTAGCTCTCTTTTTTCTACCCGAGAAAAGCCGAGCTTCTCAAAGAACCCGGGTTTGTAAGTCAGGCAAAAGATAGTAGCTATGCCCAGTTCCTTAGCTTCCTTAAGACAGCTTTCTACTAACCGGGCACCAATCCCCTGCTCCTGACTATCCTCGGCTACGGCCAGTGATTTTATCTCGGCTAAATCTGACCAGGTGATATGTAGCGCCGCACAGGCAATCAGCCGCTTCCCATTCCTAACTACATAATAATCCCGGATATTCTCATATATCTCGCTCAAGGGTCGAACCAGCATCTCATCCTTCCTGGCAAAGTGGTTAATTAATTTCTGCATCTGGACGACGTCACCAATTCTAGCTTTTTCTACTTCGCTCAACTACTTTTTTCCTTTCAGCCTCTGCTCCAGAGAGCCATAAAAGGAAGCCTCTGGATGAATTCTTAGAAACCGGGTGGTATTGGCACTACGCTTTACCGTAATAATGGCACCGCTACTCAGTGTCAAGTGTATATGACCATCAATACTTAGTATTGCCTGATGGGCAGTAGCAATTCTTAGCTCAACTATTGCCGTATGCGGTAAAACCATAGGGTAAGCTGAACAAAGATGAGGTAATATCGGCAACAGTATGAACTCCCGAGACTGTGGATGAAGAATAGGACCACCGGCGGCCAGCGAATAACCAGTACTACCGGTGGCGGTAGCTACAATCACTCCATCGGCTTTATAGGTAGCCAGTGGCTGATCATCAATACTGGCTTCTATATATATCATACGAGCTACTGCCCCCCGCGCTACCACCACATCATTCAAGACATTAAAAATACCATCTGGTTCGTCCTGCCCAGCAGGAGAGAGCCTAGCCTCAAGCATAGCCCGCTCATCAATCCAACCCTCCCCTTCTAGCAGGGCAGGTAGTTTATCCATCACCTCACTAACGCTCAGTTCAGTCATAAAACCCAGCTTACCCAGATTTATCCCGGTAATAGGGGTCGAGGTAGGAGTTGCCACCTGGGCTGCTCGTAAAATAGTACCGTCGCCTCCAACACTAAGAATCAAATCGGTGCCATTTACTTGAGACCTGGCTTTCTCTCCCTCCCAAGCTGAGCATAACCAGCTAGGAACGCTCTTGGCATCCAGAAATTCGTCAAGTTTCTTAGCCAGAGTATAGGCAGCCTTATTCATAGGATGATAGAGAATCCCGACCTTTTTAACCAGCATAGCCTACTTTCTATTTAACCACGAAGGTTCACTCGCTCCAGGGGCAAAAAAAGTCTAACATTGGCACCTCTGCAGTGTCAAGATTAGGCTGACAGTTCAGCCCCTCGTAAACTATCCAGCCAGACAGCTGATTTTACATCTCTTTCCAAAAGGTATTTGAGATAACCTCTCATTACTGCTTCTAACTGATGAGACAGTTCTGGGTTCATCTTTAGTTTGACTGCGGTGTTATAGTCACTATTTTGCAAAAACCGTAAAACCTTCAAGGCATCAACCGAGACGGGGCGAGTTAACGGCTGGCTTTGACTACAATCGGGGCATAGCACGCCACCAGCAGCGGGGCAGAAGGAGTTGATGACCGGTTCTAATGCCTGATGGCAGGAAACACACTGCTGAAGCTGGGGACGGTAGCCAACTTCTTTAAGGAGGTGTAATTCAAAGTAACGCAGAGCCAGTTCATTATCGTCGCCCCGGCATAAACAATGCAAAATCTCGACTAGCAGCTGAAACAAGGGGTAATCCTCAACATGCTCGGCAGTGAACTGGTCAACCAGCTCGGTGGCATAAAGACCGTAAGAGATAAGGTCCAGGTCATTTTTTAATGGCAGGAAGCTATCGATAGTCTGACTGCCAATGATGGTATCCAGATTCCGCCCCCGAGCCAGCGAAACCATACTATGCGTGAGCAGCTCCAGATGTCCGGCCATTTTGCTCCTGGGACGTCGCAGGCTCTTGGCAAAGCCCTGTATTTTACCCAGGTGCGGGGTGTAGAGAGTAAGGATACTATCCGCCTCCCCCAACCTGGTTTTCTTGATAATAATGGCTTCGGTTTGATAATTTCGTGGCTTAGTCATTGTCACTTCTAAGTGGCGAGTTTATCAATTTTCAAGGCACGTCCTTCGAAATCATAACCATCCAATCAGTCATAAGACAAACGAGTTTGCTCATCCGCTAATGTTGGTTTAATAATATCTTCCCATTGCGGAGAAGCCCATGTCTCCAGATTCATATGTGTATGATAATATGTTTGCGGAATCGGGTGTGTGCCAATAACCACTTCCAGACCAAATTTTTCCCTGATGAAATTGGGGAAATACATTATGTGTGGACATGGAGGATAACCAACAACAAACCCCGTAGCAAGGTGAATAACCTGTGCTCCGTTCCTCTTCATCTCCCCGGTAGCATATTCGATGTATCCGCCGGGACATCCGCCACAAGTGGCATAGCCAACCAAATCTACCTCTTGATTCTGGTAAATACTAAATGCTCCTTCTCGGTTACGAAGAGCCCTTAGGCATTTACCCCCGGCGCACGTGCGGTAGCGGTCGCAGATAATAATTCCGACTTTGGTCTTTTCCTCCATAACAGTTACTCCCCTTACACTGAATTACAAATTGTACCCGTAAAGAAAACCTTTGAACTCACCTAAAATAAACCTTCAATAATGGCTTCTGTCTGGTAAGTTCGTGGTTTTGACATTTTGAACTGATTATGGTTCCTCTTTTACTTTATCATTCGTTACCGAAGGAACCTCAATAACAATGGTTAGCCCACCTAACTTCATTTTATGGATAACTTCGGGTCCAAAAATAATAGCTCCCCCATTCTCCAGTTTGATAGATTCACAATTTGAGTCTCCTAAGTATCTGTACTTCGCAGACATAGGGTTTTCTGAGAAGTACATCTCCAAATGTCGTCTATGGTAATGCCCATCTTGCGTGGCTTTTTTATTAGCGAAACCTAAGGCAAATGGTCCTTCAGCGTATTGTGGTAAACAATAGTCAATGAAATCGCTGGATTCACATACATTATTTGGTTCATTTGCCTTAGAGTGCTTCCAAATGATATCATCGAAACGTTGTTCGTGCTTCACATCCTTACCGTTTGCCTTCAAGTTATTAAATAACTCGTTAGTCAGCACAGATGGAGCGACGATTTTGACATCTTGTCGAGAGTTCTCGTCAAAATGTCTCTTGATTTGCTCTATTGGTATAACCACTACTCTTCTCATCACCCCATTCTCCTTTCCACTTGAGGTTGAGCATAACACATACTATACTGCCGTAAGGACAAACTTACAGTTATTTTAACTAGAGCCTAAAACTCCTGCCTACCTTCAAAGGCACGGGTCAGAGTGACATCGTCGGCGTATTCCAATTCGCTGCCAAAGGGTAATCCACGAGCAAGGCGGGTAACCTTGATACCCAACGGAGAAATGAGGCGGTTCAGATACATGGCAGTCTGCTCTCCCTCAAGATTGGGATTGGTAGCCATGACAACCTCTTTCACCAAGCCATCCTGCAACCGCTCCATGAGTTCCCTGATTCTAACATCATCAACTCCCACCCCCTCGGTAGGTGAGATAGCTCCATGGAGCACGTGATATAACCCGTCATATGTCCTGGTATGCTCTAAAGCCAGAATATCCTGTGGCTGCTCTACAATACAAATCTTGCTCCGGTCGCGCTGGTCGTTGCCACAGATGCGACAAGGGTCAGAGTCGGTAACATTAAAACAGACGGAGCATAGCCTGATCTCCTGTTTCAGGGATAGCAACGCCTCAGCCAGTAGCCTGGCTTGTTCTTCAGGGGCTCTCAGCAGATAATAGACAAGCCGCTGGGCACTTTTGGGGCCAATACCAGGCAGTTTATTAAACTCCTGAATAAGTTTGTCTACTGCGCCAACGGTAGGCCTTAAATCATAGTCCAATGTCGGTCCTCCTTAAATCAGCCTAACCCCGGGATTTTAAGACCGCCGGTTAATCCGCCCAGGCTCTGGTTAGCCGCCTCCTGTGATTTGGCGATGGCTTCTCTCACTGCGGTCAGTACCAGATCTTCCAGGAGTTCCACATCATCAGGGTTTACCACCTCTGGTGATATTTTCACCGACTGGATATTTTGCTGCCCATCGATGGTAACCATCACCACACCACCACCTGAGCTGGCTTCCAACGTAAGATTGCCTAATTCCTGTTGAGCTTTGGCTAGTTTGGCTTGAAGCTCCTGAGCTTGACGCACAAATTTGTTCATTGCTCCTCCACGCTGGTAATTTGAGCACCCATTCTGAGCGCAGCTTTTACCAGATGATTAGTCTGCGGTTCATGAATACACCGCACCTGACAGGGACGCCCCATAAAATTACTGACAATTTTCCTAACTACTTGTTGATTTTCTGGTTTTTCCATATTCTCCCGGTGAATATTATATCTAAAGGCTAACACTACAGTGTCATCTTCAATAGCTACGGGCTGGACACCAGCACTCCTGAGGAGGGCAATGGCATTAGTTCTCTTAATATCTGCCGGTGCCTCATCGACAATCCGCCTCCAGTTTAGCTTCAACCGCTCAATTTCACTGGCAAGCCCCGGAGACGTGACAAGCGTATCTTCTAATGAAGGTGAAGAAGAGCTACCAACAGGTTCAGGGCTAATAGCAGGCTCAGGACTAACAGCAGGCTTGGGATTAACCACCTGCTTTTTAGCAAGAGATAAGGTCACAGGTGGTGTAACCTCTTTCGGGGAATGGAGAGATTCATCTTCGATTTTACTAATCGGTTCTTTTACCAACTCCCCTGAGGGTAAATAACAATCAACCAGAGCTAGCTCCAGAGGTAAGGTAGAATAGTTATCAAAACCAAGCTCAAGCTGACCAAATAGTTTGACCGCTCTCGATATCTGCTCTAGAGTGGCTTTAGCCGCCAAATCCTTCAGCTCCGTCAAATCTTCAGCGGTGAGGTCTACAGTATCGCTGGAGCCAGCTTTTACCAGAAGTAGTCCTCTAAGATATTCCACTAGTTCCCGATTAAACTGACGTAAATCCAGGCCATCACTGTTAACACTGTTTAAGGTTGCTATCCCTGCCGAGACATCATTATTTACTATGTATTTTACCAGCTCCCTCGTTCGACAGTCTCCAGTGATACCAAGAATAGCTTGAACCTGGCCCAGTTCAATCTCAGAGCCATAGTAAGCGGTTAGCTGCTCCAGCATGTTTTCGGCATCTCGCAGGCTACCGGTAGTCGCCTTAGCTATAAGCTGTAGTCCCTTTAGCTCTATATGAATGCCCTCGGCACTACAAATACGGGCTAATTTTGCTACCACATCTGCCTGGGAGATACGCCGAAAATCAAAACGCTGGCATCGTGACAAGATAGTAGGCAGAACTTTATGGGCCTCAGTAGTAGCCAGAATGAAGATAACATGCGGCGGGGGTTCCTCGAGAGTCTTGAGTAGGGCGTTGGAGGCTTCCTTGGTAAGCATGTGGACTTCGTCTATGATATAGACCTTGTAACGTGCCTGGTTCGGAGCGTAGGTGACCTTTTCACGCAGGTCTCTTATCTCGTCGATGCCACGGTTGCTGGCG
>CAZNEL010000013.1:0-25625 GCA_964572285.1 uncultured Dehalococcoidales bacterium
TGTGTCTTCAGCAGTAGTCACACTCTGAGCATCGGCTACCGGTGGGTCATTAGCCGCATTGATGCTAACAGAGCCGGTGGCCGTATCGGTATCGGTACCATCGCTGATGGTGTAGTTAAAGCCATCTGGGCCGTTGTAGTTGAGGTCTGGGGTGTAGGTAACGAAGTCATCGCTTGGGTCACCCGAGGTGCCGTTGTCGTCGATGACTGCTGTCCCATGCGGCGGATCCGACACTAGGGTAATGTTAAGCGTGTCGCCGTCTGGGTCGAAGTCGTTAGCCAGCACATAAATGTCCACTGAGGTGTCCTCATCGGTACTAGCACTGTCATTTACAGCCACCGGGGGATCGTTGACTGGGTTGACAATGATGGTGACGGTTGCCACATTGGAATTGTCTTCACCATCATTGGCCTTGTAGGTGAAACTATCGCTGGTTGTCTCGCTGCCATCGTGGGTGTAGGTGAAGGTGCCATTGCTGTTTAGGGTTAGAGAGCCGTGCGACGGACCGCTAACCCAGATAGCAGTAAGTGGGTCACCATCCGTATCCGTATCGTTGACCAGCACGCCGTCGTCACTTGCGTCACCCACTGTGCCGTTGGCATCGTCAGCAGTGAGCGTAACGCCCTCATCTACACTGTAGCTATCATTCACAGCCACCGGTGGGGTATTAGACACTGTCAGGGTAACATTATCCGATATAGTGCTAAAGGTACCGGTTACGGTAAAGGTACCGGTATTAGCCGAGGTATATACGTTATTCGTCCAGCTGCCACCGGCTCCGGCACTGATACTCCAGGTGGTCTCAGTAGTGACATTCCAGGTGTTGTTATAAGCATCCTTGGCAGTAGCGGTATAAGCCTGAGTCTGACCAGAGGCTATGGTAGCCGTATCGGGGTCTACATCCAGTGATGTAGCTGGGCCATGCTCCTCAACAATCCATGTCTCCCTATCCCAAAGACTACCATTATCGTCTACTCTAACTTCCTGAGGACCGAGAGTGAATAAGGTAACTCCGCCAACGAAGGTAACTGTACCACCCTCTGTGCCATCAAAGTTATAATCGCCCGGTAAGGTAACTCCGCTATCAGTTGAGGTAAAGGAGACTGTGCCGGCATAATCAGTGTCGATAACACCAAAGGACTCATAGGCAGTAACGGTGACATTAAAAGATGCACCGGCAATAGTGCTACCACCGTCAGGAGTTAGGTCCAGATATGGGACTGCTGATGCGGTGCCCCCGAAGTGGAATGTGTTTTTGCGTCCTAGAAACCCTGAGGTTTTGGCACCGTCAGTACTGACTGTCCAATCACTCGGTTTATGGCTGACCTGAAATATGTACCCCGCCTTCTCTACCCATAAAGTATAGTTCCCCTTCAAAAGAGTAATATTGGCAGGAGACGTATGGGACGAACCATTTACTGGTAGACCCGTGTCCTGGTCTATAGCCCATGCTCCTGAGTCGTCCTGGATGTAAATCCGAGCTCCATTTCCTGGATTTATGGTAATACCAACCACGGCAGTCTCGTTGGTGAAATTAGCAGTGATGGAGTAGTCTCCCTTCATGGTAATGAAGGTATCGCGCGCATTCACATTGTCAACCGTATCCACGTCGCCCGTCCAGTTGACGAATTGGTAGCCCTCAGCAGGCACTGCCAGCAGGGGAACCGTTTCATCCTCAGCGTAGGGGGAATACGTCCCTTCACCGGGGTCTATGACCGAGCCGCCATCTGTGCTACTTACTGTTAGGGTATAGGGTGCTGCTGCCAGCGCACTGGAAACGGGCAAAACCGCTGCCGGAAACCCTACGGTCGTTAGTAGGGCAACTATCAATACTATGGATAGCCACTTCAACCTGTCTACCCATCTATCTGTATAGCTTATCGGTTTCATAGCGGTGCGCCCTCCTTAAACCCCTTTACTTATTAGTCGCTCGGAGTAGTCAAAATCCCTCAAAAGTACTAGACCTTTTTTACTATGACTAATGTCACATTACCATTTAACCCCCCGTTTTATAACTATTGGGTGATTCTAAAAGGGCTGATTCCGTGATAAACCTAATGATAGATGAAAGTATTAAAAGTCACTGTGCTTCTTTTTGTAGTCGTCAGCCTCCTTACAATCTCACTGGGGATTAGTGAGAGCAGTCCATTCAGTAGTAGCAGTGTTGATTTAACCTCTTCTACCGTAGCTATTCAGACCGAGCCGCCAGCTCCCATTAGTACCGATGTAGCTAAGAAGTGGGTAGATAACGGGTTGGTAGCAGAAAATAACCTTTCTCAACCGGAGCCGGTGGTGATATCAGAGTTGCCGGTGCCAAACGACCCGTACCTTGACCGGCAGTGGGCTTTGAACCAGATTCGGATGCCACAGCTATGGCAGATTACCACGGGAAGCCCGGAAATCTTGGTGGCAGTTCTTGATACCGGCATTGACCAGAGCCACGCGGACCTTGAAGGAAAGGTGCTGGCTGAGGCTAACTTCACCGGTAGCCCCACCCCCGGCGACATTCATGGACATGGTACTCACGTTGCCGGAATAATTGCCGCCAGCAGCGATAACGGCATCGGCATTGCTGGAGTGGCGCCACAATGTCGGCTGCTGAATGTCAAGGTGGCTGATGATAGGGGCCAGTGCCAGGCAACGGCGCTGGCTGAAGGCATTGTCTGGGCAGTGGATAATGGAGCCAATATTATCAATATTAGTATCGGCCTGAAAGAGCCTTGCCAAGAACTTGCCGAGGCGATAGATTATGCCTGGAACAAGGGTGCGGTAATCATTGCCGCCGCCGGTAATGAGGGTAATGACGCTCCCATCTACCCGGCTTATTATGAAAATACCCTTGCCGTAGCGGCTATCAAGGAAAATAACACCTTTGCGCCATTGTCAAATCGTGGTGAGTGGGTGGATGTGGCTGCTCCCGGGTTCAATATCTACTCCACCCTGCCCGATGATAGCTATGATTATAAAACCGGTACCTCGTTTGCTGCTCCGTATGTCAGCGGGCTGGCAGCGCTGCTGTTTAATATGGTAACTGATACCAATGGTGATGGCTGGTTGAATGATGAGGTGCGGGCTGCTATTGAGGCTGGCTGCCAGGAGATTGGTTTAAACGGTGTGGGATATGGACGGATAGACGCCGCCAGCTCCCTGGCAGAGACTGGCAATACTCCCTGAGCCGGTGCCGGAATGCCCTGGAAAGGGGAAGGGAGCCCCCGCAGGGGCTCCCTCTCTTTGTAGTTACAACCTGTTGCCGTTCTGGCTCTAGCCATCATTTGGTGTGGGAGGGCAGGTCATGACGAAGTACTCGATGTAGTTCGACCAGTTCGAATCCTCGAAAAATCTGATGTTGTCGAGAGCATCTCCCCAGCCACCCCAGGCGGTCTCGGTCGTCACGATGTCATAAGAGTAGCAGAGCTTGTAGATTAACGCCGTTGGATTGGCTTCCACACCACCAGGCCAACCATAGTTACGCGTCATAGTCCACAGGTTATTTGTACCCGCTTGAAGCTGAGGACTAACATCCCACGGTCCTTCAACTGAGTCGTAACCATGCCCAGGCCCTATTGGAGGAGAGGCTCCGTATACCACAGCAGGAGAGCCGTTTCCAACAAACACGTCATTAAGGTACACTTCCTCGGCATTATCGCAGTTTACCGTCATCGCGCCTGAAATGTTGGTGGCACTGGCGGGTAAATCAAAACTGCGGGTAAAAAGACGCCATGTGTTATTATCAGGGTCTTCGGCATTGTAACTGCTGGAAATCCACTCGGCGCCTGCAATTCCATACGGCACCCATGCGCTATGAGTCCAGGCCAAAACCGATGGTGCTGGCACGCCGGTATAAGTTTGGTAAAGTGCGGTGTAGCCGACTGGAGAACCTGGGGCACCTTCTACCAAAAGAAGAACCTCATCCGAAGCCGCCCCGCTAACCAGACATTCGCTGAATGGGTCGACCTTCTCCACCACGGAATGAGCCGCTACGTAGATCGGGTCTCCCGGACTTATCGGCTCCAGCTCCTCTTCCACATCAATGAATCCGGGATGACCGTCGGCGATCATTTTCCCCGTGAGTTTCCCCTTATTGTTCGTCTGCATTGAATAGCTGTCGATCTTAGCTAACGGTATCTCGAAAATTACCTCAGTATCGTTGAAGGATAGCGCGTCACCGAGATCGTAGGGGAACTGCCCGGGGGTGTTGCATGGCGGTTCGTTCGAGCCTACATAGAGGTGGGTTTCGGTTAGTACCCAGGGGTCATCCGTGCTGTAGGTAACGTGCAAGATGGTCCCGTCATTCCAGATTTCCACCTCACCGACGTCGGTGTATTTACCGGCCCAGAGATTTACTGTCTTGGCTACGGGTACTAAAGCGCTAGCTTCATCTGTGACCTCTTCAGTACCGTACAAGGCGGTGGCGGTAGCCGTGTTCTCCAGCATGCAGGAGGCAATATCATCTTCGTCTACTACATACGAGCCGATAAAGTACGCAGTTTCTCCTGGACTGAGGACATCGTCATCATAATCTCCGTAGCTATATACGGGATTAGGATCAAACATGTCATCATCTACCTCGACATCTGTAAGATCAACGTCACCATCGTTATACACAGCGAAGGTGTAGTCAATCGTTTCACCTAGGCCAGCTCTGTCACCTGGAAATTCGGCTGATTTGGTAAGTGTGATGCTGGGCTCGCCAACTTCTACTTCAAGCTCACCCACGGTCATATCTCCGTAGACGTAGCCATTGTAACGCGAACCGCCTAGGTACATGGGATAGTTGGTGCCTGTGGACCCGTTGGTCTTACTAATTACGGCTATAGAATCATTGTCGGTTCTTGATCCCACGAGGTCTCCAGCGCCACCACCCCGGATGGCCATACCGGTAAAAGTCTGGGAATTAGCACCAACAAGGCTGGCAGTGGTAGGACCGGCGCTTTGGGAGAACTTATACAGGCCTGCTGCATTACCCCCACCAGAGCCGGCCGTAAATAGCCAGCACCAATCATCAGCATCGAAGACAATGTCTGCACCGTTAATGTTGACAGCATTACCACCAACTTGTACCTGCCCGACCTCGCTTACCTGCAAATAAGTTAGGGATACACTATCGATATCTATGGTATACAGTTTCTCATCCTCGTTGCGTGTGACATACAGTGTGCCATCTTGCGCAAATGCCAGCTGGTCGGTTGTGCGGAAGTTGGTAGTTCCATCAGGCATCTTGAGGTTACCAAGCGAAATCCATGATGGTCCCGTCAGGTCGTATACGCCAATTTCACGAGGGCCAGTGGAGGCGTTTTGGTCATCTATGGCGTAGATTTTGGTGCCATCCGGGGTACAGGCTATGGCATCCGCATGTTCTAATGGTATGATACCAACACCATAGCCCACATCAGGTAAGGGAATAAGGTCAGCTTGGGTTGTATCATCATCCAGCACGACCTCATATAGCTGAGTCTGGCCATCACTGGCACCAAGAGTATTTGACAGGTACAGCGTTTCAATGTACTCCACCTGTGCCCCCGCCACCGCCGCCATCGGCAGCGCCAGGCTTAGTGCCAGAACCAGTGCCAGTATCGGGAATAAAACTTTTTTCATTTTTCTCTCCTTTTTCATTTTATTTTCTCCTTTCTTTTAAGATTGTCTTATCGCCCCTAGACCGGGGGCATCACGGCCTGTCCATTCGTTCATTTTTACTTTCAGCAGATACCACCTCCTTTCACCATCCTACTATATTAGTCGCCAAACGGCGAAAAATCCCTCAAAAGTACTAGGACTTTTGGTGGGTTTCTAATACTATTCCCAAAGATAGCGGCTGTCAAGATGACTAAAACTAACTTTACTTTACTATTTTATTCCGGTGCTTGCTTTTTCGGAAAACCAGTGATATGGTTAATGTAGAGTTTATTTTTAGGATATGTAACAAAGTAACCGGCCAACAATATGCAGATATCTGATTCTACTCTTCAGAACCAGGAAACTGAACTGGTAGCGAAGCTACGCCAGGGTGACATTGCTTCCCTAGAGCAATTGTACCGGCAGTACGTTGACCGTGTCTACTCAATGGTGTTTCACCAGGTAAACCAGGATAAATCGGTGGCTGAGGACATTGTGCAAGAGACCTTCCTGTCGGCGCTGAAGTCCATAGGTAAGTTTCGTGGCAAGAGCAAGCTTTATACCTGGTTGTGTAGTATTGCCTACCACAAAGTAGCCGACTTCTACCGTCAGCAAGGGCGACAGGCCAGGCGTGGTGAACAATCTCCCGGCATTGATGCCGCAGAGCTTGAACAAATCAAAGATAGTGAACCACTTGCTTCAAGTAAGGTTGAGTCTGAGGAAAACCGGCAGGTGATTGAGCAAGCCCTGTTAAGCTTGCCGCTGGATTATCGGCAAGTGCTCATATTCAAATATGTTGAGCAAATGCCAGTTACAGAGATAAGCCTGGTTATGCGCCGGTCACCTAAGTCAGTGGAAGGGCTTTTAGCAAGAGCCCGCAAAGAATTACGGGATTGTCTCGCTGAGCCGAGTGAGGGATAACGGCAATTAAAAGCGACTAATATAGTAGAAAGATATTACATGAATAATAATGATAGTGGAAAAGGCATGAAAAAAATACTTAAGACAATTTATGAACCGGTAGCTGCTTCATCTGAATTTAGGGAGGAATTGCTGGAACGTCTGACTCATGAGTTTGGTGGTGATGCCAGGCAGTTAACTATCCCATTGTGGAAGCAGCCAAGATTATTTGTGGCTATTGCTACGGCTCTAATCATAGCGGCTATCGGCTATGGTATCTGGATACCACTTACATTCCAGCTACCATAAGGGCACTTGGTTTTACTGTTGAGAAGCCTCTTGCCTTTACTCAAAGAGGATAGGTTAATCTTCAAACCAGAGCGGCTACGGTTTTGGGCTTTCACAATAAATAGGTGCTCTATCTTGAGGCTAGCCTCCTACCTAATTCAAAGGCGTCTGCTAGTGCCATTGGGTGCTCCTTAATCTCTCCCTTCTTATCCACGCCGCGAATCAGGAGCTCATCAACATATCTGACGCCAATAGCTTGGAAGAAGTACTTCACTGTCAATATTGCTCCGTCAAACAATTGCTTGCCTCTAGTAGCACCAACAGCAATAAAGACACCCTCTCGCGTTGAATCAGAGAAATCTCGCTTGAGAATGTACTTTCTGGCCCATAGTGCCTGGCAACGGTCGACAAGCGCCTTGAGTTGGCTAGTGAGTCCATAGAAAAATATCGGTGAGGCAACTATTATAGCATCAGCGGCAAGAAGCTTAGGATATATGTCATCCATGTCGTCTCTGATAACGCAATCGCCGTCCTTCAGGCAACCATAGTATTCTCGACAAGGAGCTATCTTGAGTTTGTCTACTATGATTTTCTTAACCTCTGCCCCTTGGCTTTGTACCCCCTTCAAAGCCTCGTCCAACAATAGATCAGTATTGCCTTTTATTCTCGGGCTTCCCATAATTCCCATGACTTCCATTTCATACCTCTAGTAAACGAATTGCGGTACATCAATATCTAATCGATATGTGCTGCTCAGCATTCTATACAACCATCAGCCCCTTGTCAATCATATACTTAGGCTATCCGAGATTACACTGGTTACCAACAGCAGGTTGTCGTGGAATTATATTTTGACAAACAGTAGATAAGAGACCAAAATAGGCACATTCTGGCGGGAGCAACTCAGTTGGCAGAGTTCCATCGTGGTAAAAGGAATACATGCCCTGTAAAAAGCAGGGACTCTTAAGGCGGACGGGGTCGACCTTGTTGAAAACAGAACTGTTGTGGATATGGCAGCTTCATTGGAGCAAGTAATTATAACGGATAAATATAACAAGGGAGGCCATTATGCCCCCCTTGTTTCGCTATCACATCAACGATGAGGTTTTCTAACTCCACGGTTTCATCACCCAGTGGGCCACCGTAACCAGAAGCTAGTCTTTATAGGGTATGTATTCCAAGCCGAGCGTATCAGCTACTACTTTATCCGTAACTTTACCTTGAAATACGCTAAGTCCTTTCGTTAGTGCATTGTCTTGCTTCAGTGCTTCGTTCAAACCCAGATTAGCCAGCTTTAAAGCATAGGGCAAGGTGGCATTGGATAGAGCTATGGTCGAGGTTTGTGGATACATTCCTGGCATATTGGCTACACAATAGTGGATAACACCATTAACAATGTAAGTGGGGTCTTTATGTGTAGTTGGATGGGTAGTCTCAATACATCCTCCCTGGTCTACGGCAACATCAACTATAACTGAGCCAAGCTTCATGGTCTTAACCATCTCTTTGGTGGCTATAATAGGTGCCCTCGCACCTTTTACCAGAACAGCCCCAATAACAACATCAGCATCTTTAATAGCACTGGCGACACTGGAGGGATTCGACGCTATTGTTTCAAAATTACCATGTAATACCTCACTTAAATAAGCCAGACGCTCAATATTAATATCGAGCAGGACAACGCGAGCGCCTAACCCAAGCGCCATTTTGGCAGCACTACTACCAACAATGCCACCGCCAAGAACTACTACCTTTGCTGGTGGCACTCCGGGTATACCACCCAGCAATTTTCCGCAGCCTTTGTACATTCTGCCTATATCCATGGCAGCCACTTGAACAGCTATTCTCCCAGCAATCTCACTCATGGGGTTAAGCAAAGGTAAACTACCATCGGGTAGCTGCACTGTCTCAAAGGCAATAGCGGTCACCCCGCTTTTCATAAGCGCCAGAGTCAGCTCCTTAGCCGGAGCCAAGTGAAGATAGGTAAACAGAATTTGGTTTTTTCTGAGTAGAGGGTATTCAATAGGGATAGGTTCTTTAACGTGGTAAATCATCTCTGCCTTACCCCAGACCTCTTCAGCCGTTTTCACTATAGTAGCTCCAGCCTTGGCATACTCTTCGTCGGTAAAACCACTTCCCTCTCCAGCTGTAGCTTGAACCAACACCTTGTGGCCAGCCTGAGTAAGCACTCCCACTGCCATGGGCGGGGCACCAACTCTGTACTCCTCCGTCTTTATTTCCTTGGCTACACCTACAATCATTTTGTTGAACTAATCCTCCTTTTTTAGTAGTCAATGAGGTAATCTTTAGCCTCATCACTTTTAATTCCGCATCTATTGTATACCTCTTGCACCCAGTTGTCGAGCTTTCTTAGAGTTAGTCTGCTATTTCACCAGAGTACACCTTACAGTAGAAGCGGGAGCAACAATTATTCGCTTCATCTATACTATAACCCTCATTATCTCCTCAGCGCAACTGCCTAAACCCTCATCACAAGACCAAAACACAGTAGCTTTTACTGGCACCGGATTATAGTCCCTCTAGAATTTTATACATATTTTGATAAGCCTTCTCAAAATCGGGATTATCTTCCTTAAACTTATCTTTAAGGATATTCATTCTATGGGCGAACTGACGCGGGTTTTTATTTTTAACCAATTCTGCCCAGGTTTTTGAATTTCTTTGGAATAGTTCTTCAATCTTCGCTATATTGGGTAAATTCATTTGCAGGGAGGCGTAAAACTCAGGGTCTTCGGAAATAACACTTCCCACCAGGGTGAGTAATAGTTTATAGGTGCTTCCACCAATTGCTTCCATTTGTTTTAGATTGCCAAGGTTTAGTAAAGTATCAGCAGAAACGAGGGCAATGAAATGAGGTAGCCCCAGAATGACGGACATCATTTCATCATGTTCATCAGGGGTCATCAGAGTGACTCTGGCTCCTCTCGCTTCCAGATACTCTTTAACTTTTTGTGCCAGAGTCGTCTCATCTCCATTAGTTGGTGTTAAAATAAAATTTTGATTAGCTATGGAACCAGCACCAGGGCCAAACATGGGATGTACCCCCAGAGCCAACCCTGCCTTTATATGCTTATGCATTATCTCCACCGGCAGCGCCTTGACGGAACTAATTTCCATAACGGTCTGTCTTGGGCGTATATGAGGCTGGATTTCCTGCACCACTGACTCAAAATTATCTATTGGCACCGAGAGTAAGACTACGTCGGCACTCTTTACCGCCTCGGCATTAGTGGCTACCTCGACACCCAACTCGCTCTTGACTTCCAGCAGTTTTTTTTCATTTCGGCCGGTTATTACTACTTCCCTGCCATCTTTTAATAAGAAGTTGGCAAACCATCGTCCCATCCCCCCCGAACCACCAATTATCGCTACCTTCACCAATCACCTCGTTTTTTACCTTGCTTTGGGATATGAACCCAACACCTTCAGAAAGCGCGAATTACGGTCCAAGTTCTCTAAAGCCTCTCGGGATACTTTGTCGTCCTGATGCCCATCAAAGTCTAAATAGAAATTGTATTCCCACGGTTTTTGTCTGGTTGGTCTTGACTCAATCTTGGTCAAATTGATATTTTTGACAGCAAATTCCTTAAGTGATTCATACAGTGTCCCCGGTCTATGCTTCAACGAAAAAACTATGGAAGTCTTGTCATTACCGGATGGCGAAGCGTCTTGTTTGGATAAAACAAAAAACCGGGTGAAATTATTGGGGGCATCCTCTATCTCTCTGGCGAGGATTTCCATACCATAGATTTCAGCAGCCCTGGCGCTGGCAATGGCTGCGGCATCCAGCATCCTCATATCCTTTATCATTCTGACACTGCTAGCAGTATTATTCGTAGGGATTAACTCACTCTCTAAATGCTTTAAGAAAGCCCGACATTGTCCCAGAGCCTGTGGATGAGAGTAGACCCTCTTTATTGAATCCAGTCGCACCCCGGGATTACCTATCAGGCAATGAACAACTCTAAATTCTATCTCGCCACACACTTTAAGGCTCGAATCCAGAAGCAGGTCATATACCCGCCCGATACTTCCCTCGAGTGAATTCTCAATGGGCACAACGCCAAACGGCACCTCCCCCCGTTCCACAAACTTGAAGACATCATCCCAGCTCTCACAGGGTTTCGTCTGGATTGAATGCCCAAAATAATGAAGGGCGGCCTCTTCACTATAAGCACCACTTTCACCCTGAAAAGCAACCCCTATTTCTTCTGTCCGTTTGGTCGTAGCTATTATTTGCCTATAGATGTCTACTATATCTTCTTGCCCTATCTTTTCCTTTTGAGCGATACTTTTAACATTTTCCAGAACACGGGCTTCTCTTTCCCGGTCTTCAATTTGCTTTCCCTGTTCTTTTTTGCCTTTGCCTATTGCCTCTGCAATTCTTATCCTTTCCCCGATAAGCCCAACTATCTTAGTGTCAACACCATCTATTTTCTTTCTTAAATCTTCCAAGCTCATTTTATTACCCTCGGTAGTAGTCCAGTCTTTATGGCAAAGTCACATAGAGTTACCGCCATCATGGCTTCGACAACCTCTACAGCTCGGGGCACAATACAGACATCATGCCTGCCTTTGACTGACAAGGTAGCGTTTTCCATGTTCTTAATATCCACTGTCTTCTGATTTTTGGCTATGGAGGATGTTGGCTTGACTGCCACTCTGACTACTATCGGCATGCCATTACTTATACCGCCAAGAATACCGCCAGCATTATTGGTAACAATAACTATCTTACCATCTTTAATGGCAAACGGGTCGTTATTTTCCGACCCCCTTTTTCCAGCTACAGAAAAGCCAGAGCCGAACTCTACCCCCTTGACTGCCGGGATAGCAAAAAGGGCTTTGGCCAGTTCCCCGTCTAAGGTGTCAAAGACTGGTTCGCCCAAGCCACCTGGTATATTAAGAGCAATGCCTTCGATAATACCGCCAACACTATCCCCCTCAGCTTTAGCCTGCTCAATGGCTCTAGCCATTTCCTCCGCAGCCGCTAAATCGGCGCATCGCAAGGGGTTCTGGTTAACATTTTCTTTTATCTCATCAAAGCTTTTTGACTTAGCTTCTATACCCCCGATTTCTGTGGTATGGGCCAGAACCTCCATACCTTTCAAGCTGAGCAACTTCTTCGCCACTGCTCCCGCCATGACAAAACCAGCCGTGATTCTTCCCGAGAATCTACCCCCACCCCGAAAATCATTAAACCCCCCATACTTGATAAACGCTGTATAATCGGCGTGACCCGGCCTGAGCAGGAACCTCGTTTCTTCGTAACTACTGGAATTTATATCCCTATTCAAAACCAATAGACAAACAGGAGCGCCGGTAGTCTTTTCATCAAAGATTCCCGAAAGAATCTGAACTTTGTCTTCTTCTGTTCTAGGGGTAGCAGCCACACCAATCCCAGGTTTTCTCCTGTCCAGCTCCTTCTGTATGTCTGCCTCAGTGATTGGCAAGCCAGCGGGGCAACCATCTATGATGACTCCCACACATTGACCATGGCTTTCACCAAAACTGGTGATAGCAAACAGTTTACCCAGAGTATTACTCATCTAGTTACACCTCACACCTATACTCTGTAGTATACCCCAGAAATCAGGAAATGTCTTGGTGACACACTCGGCTTGCTCTATCACTATCTCACCAGTTACCGAACCAAGAATGCCGAAAGCCATAGCAATCCGGTGGTCTCCCTTACTATCTATGACCGCACCCTTCGGTTGCGAACCAGTGACGGTTAACCTATTACTTTCCTCGATAACCTCTATACTCATTCTTTCCAGTCCTTCTCTCAGTGACGAAACCCGATTTGATTCCTTGAGCCGTGCCCTACTAATACCATCGAACTGGCTTACCCCATCGGCTACCGCTGCCAGAATTGCCATGGTGGGCAAAAGGTCTATGCAGTCGGATAAATCGGCTTGTATAGCCTTCAAGTTAGATTTTCTCACCGTTATCAAGTCCCCGTTTATGTCAACCCAAGCACCCATATCTTTCAAGAAATTTAATATTACTTTGTCGCCCTGTAAACTCTGTGAGTTCAGTTTTTCCACGGCTACCTCTCCCGAAATGGCTCCCAAGGCTAAAAGGTACGAAGCCGACGACCAATCCCCCTCCACCAGATATTCAGTCGGCTGATATAATTGCGGGGTTACCTTAAATTCTGTGAGGTCTGGAGAATATGTTACGCCTATACCGAACCTTTCCATACAGTCAAGTGTCATCAGTATGTACGGTTTTGATTCCACGGGTGCAGCCAGCTTGATAATAACATCATCTTCAGCCAGGGGTGCAGCCAGCAGTAATGCGGAAACAAACTGAGAACTTATGTTACCCGGCAGTTCGACAACTCCGCCTTTTAGTTTGCCTCCGTTGACAATTATCGGAGCTACCTCACCCTGGCAAGAGACACTCATGCCTAATTGGTTGAGTGCTTCAACCAGCGGTTTAACCGGCCTCATTGCTAATGAAAGACCGGTTAATAAGCGGCATCTTCCTGGTATAAGAGAGCATAAGGCAGTCATAAATCTCAGGGTTGCTGCTGAATCACCACAGAACAGGTCAGTGTCTGGCTGATGAAAATTACCGCCGGTAATCTGCCATAAATTCTCTTTTTGTTGAATGCGAACCCCGACCTGCCGCAGCACATTTAGAGCAGCGTCAGTATCATCCGAACTCAAGGGGTTTATTATCCCACTTTCACCCTTGGCCAAGGCGGCGCACATTAATCCCCGAATGGCGTAGCTCTTGGAAGATGGGGCTTTCACTGCCCCTTTCGCCTCACTTTTACAAACTGAAATTTTCATCTTGTCTAACCTTATCCATTATCTGCTTAGCAACCGAGTTGATATTCGCTCTAGAGGTATTTATCTTGAAATCCGCTGCTCGCTCATAAAAGGGTCGCCTGAATCTCAACAACTCTCGTATTGTCGGAAGGTCATTTATTTTGAGTACGGGTCTCTCACCGCCATTCGATACCCGTTTTAGAATCACAGTCGGCGAAGCCGTCAGGCACACAATAATCGAGTCTTTTCTTAGTCTATCAATATTTATTTTATTGAGAACTACTCCACCACCACAGGCGATAACCTGGTTTTTACCCCCGGCAACCTCTTTGATAATCTCAATCTCAAGCTCCCGAAAAGTCACCTCGCCATCGTATTCGAATATCTCCGGTATAGGTTCCCCCGCTTTCTGCTCAATCAAATAATCCAGCTCAACGAACTCCTTGTTTAGCTTTTTAGCCAGAACATTACCCACCACCGTCTTTCCCACCCCCATAAAACCTATCAGCGCAATACTATTTTTCATGACCTTCTAGCTTTCTAATTACTTCGGCTCGCATTAGCTCAACCGGCGCTTTAACCCCCGTCCAGATCTCGAAGGCTAAAGCCCCTTGCCAGGCAAACATATCAACCCCACTGATAGTCCTGGCACCGGCTTCCTCAGCTTCCCGGAGCAGCCTCGTCCTGATAGGATTATAAACTATGTCAACGACAACCAGACCAGATTTAAGCAGATTAGAGGGCACCGGGGTTTTATTAGTATCAGGGCTCATGCCCACACTGGTAGCATTAACCAGAATATCTGCTCCATCTAACACCTGTGCCAAATTATCTACAACTAGTTCCAGCGCTTTGACCTCTTTATTAAAGCTTGCCGATAGTTTGTCCGCTAGTTCCTCTGCCTTCTCCAACCGCCGGTGGAGAATAAACAGATGGGCACCACTTTCAACGAGGCTAAAAGAGACAGCTCTTGAGGCACCACCGGCACCCAGCATGACTATCTTTTTCCCCTGTGGCTCAATGCCTCTTTCCAGTAGCGCTTGTAGAAAGCCGCTGGCATCGGTGTTATAACCTTTAAGCACTCCGCCGTCATTAGTTATAGTGTTAACTGCCCCAATCTTCTCCGCCAGAGGGTCTAATTCGTCCAGAAGCGGAATGACCGCCACTTTATGGGGTATGGTAACATTCAACCCTCTCATATTCAGGGCCCTCATACCATCTATAGCCTTGCCCAGCTCTTCTTGCTTCACATGAAAAGGGACATAGACATAATCTAACCCCATCTGGGCAAAGGCAGCATTATGTATTGCCGGCGACATAGTATGTTCTATTGGATCGCCTATCACGCCACAGAGCTTTGTTTTACCTGTTATTGCCCGGTCACTCATTGCTTCACCATTTCATAGAGCTGTCTTAAATCTTTTACCGCTATCTGCCCGTAGGCAGACTCCTTACCCTCCTCCATGGAGGCATAGGTGAAATATCCTCCCACCAGGGGACAAAGTATTCTACTGACTGAACCCAAAGGCCCCATGGTAAAAGAAACTATCTTTTCTTTTGGGAACGCGGTGATAAGCTGTAAGGCTTTCAGGTTATCATCAAAGCTGTTGGCAGTAGTAACTATCTTACATATGTCAGCACCAGCTGCTGCCTGCCGCTCAACAATTTCCTTCAAGCTATCGAGGGATGGCGTTCCGGACAAATCATGAGATGACACTAAACATTTTGCTTTCTTCTTAATCAATGCTACAACATCAGCTAAACCCTTTGTGCTAAGCTCTATATCAACTATCTCTGCCCCCAACTCAATTGCTTTTAGCAACGCATCTATCCTGCCGGCTTCATCCTTCTCCCATCCACCACCATCAGCAGCAAGTCGGTTACAAGCTATCCACGGCTTATTTAAATTTCGGGCGACTTCCGGCCAATCGTCACCAATAAGGTCTATTCGCACCTCAAACAGATCGACAAGCGGTTCGATTTCTTTTATCGCTGTCAAGTCTCTATCTACTATAGAGACACAGATTCCGGGTCTATTCATTCCAGTCCACCAAGACCTGTTCCACCAAAGACAGGCTTACTTCATCGGTGATAAAAACATCACCTATTGTTTTAGGCAAGACGAATCTTATCTTGCCAGCCACAATTTTCTTGTCATGGCTCATTGTCTGAATTATCCTACCAATATCAAGGTCAGCTATCTTGGTAGGCAGATTAGCACGTTTGATCAGATCTCTCAATCTGGCCAGCTCCTTTATGTCAAGTATTCCTAATTTGTTTGAAATTTTAGCAGCAGCTATCATACCAATAGCAACAGCTTTTCCATGCCCTACCTTGAAATCTGTTACCGATTCGATAGCATGCCCTATGGTATGCCCGTAGTTCAAAATATTTCTTAATCCCAAATCCCTTTCATCTTCCTCTACTACTTCGGCTTTAATCTTAGCCGTCCGGGAAACAACCTCCTCAAGCTCCCCAAAATCCAGCGCTGTTATATAATCAAGGTTCTTCTCAAGATAAGTAAAAAAGTCCTCGTCACGAATGACCGCGCTCTTTATAACTTCGGCTAGTCCGTTAGACATCTCTCTGGGAGGAAGCGTCTTCAAAGTGCTGACATCACTGATTACCAATCTCGGTTGATAGAAAGCTCCAATTGTGTTTTTCAACTGGCCGTGGTTTACGGCCACCTTGCCACCGATACTGCTATCCACATGGGATAACAGTGTGGTCGGCACATGTACCAGTGGTACACCCCTCAGATAGGTGGCAGCCACGAACCCGGCCAGATCCCCGATAACTCCACCCCCCAGGGCTAATATCGGTGTTGTCCTTTCGGCATAGAAATTGCTTAATTCATGATAGAGCCTGCCAGCGTTCTCCAGAGATTTTTGTTCCTCACCGTCAGGAACCAGCAGTGTGGTCACCCTAAATCCTTCACTGATAAGTTTTTGCCCTAGAGCCTCTCCATATAGCCTTTCCACTACGGGGTTAGTGATGATTACCAGCTTATCGCTGAAACCGCTTTCCTTTAACCGACGTCCAACCTGCGCAAGCAGTCCCGAACCCATGTAAATTTCATAGCCGCTTTTTCCCAGTCTAACTTTGATTTTTTTCATAAGGTATCTCTATTATTTATTTCTCCCGGGGGCAACTAGCTGGTGTATACTCCGACAGGCATCAATTATTTCCTTAAGCTCATCAGGAGTGATTGTCTGTGCCCCATCAACCAGCGACTCTGCCGGATTATAGTGAGTCTCAACCATTAATCCGCTGGCTCCGGCAGCTACAGCGGCACAGCTCATGCTGAAAATAAGGTCACGACGTCCGGTGGCATGACTGGGATCAACTACTACCGGCAGGTATGTCTCTTTCTGGATTGCTGGCACAGACGCTAAGTCCAGAGTATACCTCGTATAATTCTTACCCTTACCCACAGGGACTATTCCCCTTTCACACAAGATTATATTCTTATTACCCTCAGCAGCGATATACTCAGCGAAAGAGAGAAACTCCTCAATACTAGCTCCGAAGTGCCGTTTGAACAGAACTGGCTTTCCTTTACCAGCTACCATAGTGAGCAGGTCCTGATCATACATATTCCTGGTACCAATCTGGATTATATCAGCATACTCCGCTACCAAGTCAACCTGTGCCTCTCCTCGGACTTCAGTAATTACTGGCATGTCAAACATCTGCCCGGCTTCGGCCAGCCAGCTCAGAGCCTCTTCCGCACCCTCTCGGCTTCCACCACCCAACCCCTGAAAGGAATGAACCGAACTCCTTGGCTTAAAGATGCCCCCTCGCAAAATATGAGCTCCAGCCTTCTTTACCTCCTCCGCAATTCTAAAGAGCTGTGCCTTGTTCTCCACAGCACATGGGCCAGCGATAAATACCGGTTCACCACTACCGATACTAAGATTCCCAACTGCTACCGCCATACTATCACTCGTTTCTTGAAACAACTTGCTATACTCCCGGCTAATCAATTTATATGGAATATCAACCATCTTCGCCTCTTTCACTCCAGGGAGAACAGCAATATGGTCAAACGGTATTTTCCTCTCATCTCCTATTGGCCCGATTACCGTCCGATAGGCACCTTTAGAAACATCGGCTCTTAAGCCATATTTCTTTAGTTCCTTTACTACCTGCTCTATTTGTTCCTTAGTGGCATTAGTATTCATTATTATCATCTTTCTTCTCCACAAGTTTATTACCAGCAGTAACTGGTTTTAGTGTAATAGCTATAATTTTTACCCGACTAATTACTTAACAAACAAGAGAGCCCTCCGCTTGGGAAGGCTCTCCGTATTTTTAACTTAGATTTGTTTACCTTTGTGTTAGTTACATTTCTACAGCCAAACCCCCAAGCGCGCAACTGCGCCAGCTAAAGATATAATATACATAATAAAATGCCTGGGGAATCTGGTTAATCAACTTCTTCCTTACCTAGATCATTTTGTACTATTCTACCATAAATATGACTAACCGTCAATCTAGCTGCCTCGCTGGAGAAAGAGGTAGTATTAGCCAACGCCTAATGGTTGGTACCAGAACCTTCTGGGGAGATGACTCCATGCCATGCCTGCCACTGCGCCATTGCATCGTAATTAAAGTCTACCGCCGCAGCATTGCCTCGGGTAATCGGCCTGCCCACTGGTGGCTCTCCCTTAATGGACTTAACCAAGGAGAGGGCTTGCTCTATTTGAGCTGCTTTCCCCTCCAGAGAGAGAACAGCCGTGCCTTCTGAGCCAGCGATGCCTCCGGCGGCAACTGGTATTGCCTTTACCCCTGTAAGTACCTGGAACGCCTGGACTTCGGTAACTACCAGGGCATTGGGTATGGGCACCAGTCCTACCGGTAACCCCGTGCTGTATTTAAAGCGGAAGATACCAGTCACTCGAGCAGCCTGCGCCACTGAAGGAATGAGCTTCTCCAGCCCCACGGGCACAACCAGACAACTGCCCCGGGGCAGTACCACAGGTAAGATTTCCCCTATGGTGCCTCCGCGTTCCCCTGCTGCCAGCACACCGGCATTCCCCTCCGAATCTACAGCGCTGGCTCCTTTAATAGACACATCTCCATCTCTGAATTCCTGGAGAGCGTCGGCGGTCGGAGTGCCATCAGGTTTACCGTGGCGCAGCACAACAGGTTGTATTCCCTCATCAGGTGAAAGCGCTGCCAGTTCACCATCCATAATTAAGCCAACAGTGTAAAGGTACTTGGGTTCTATCTTATTCCCAGTCATTTCCTCAACAACAAAGGCATTAGTGGTGCCTCGTCCGATAATCACTATCCCCTGTTCAAGGGCTCGCCTCACCTCGGGCAGAACAGCTACCCCCTTGGCGATAAGCCGCTTGGACTCCGCCGGAGTAAGGCTAACCAGCGCTCTAACAGGGGCTTCACCTAACTCTTGATTCCAGTTCTGTTGATTATAAAACATCTCTCCCTCCTCGTCCCTCATTCTAACATATTGGAGAATACGGTGGTAAACTACTTATCAATTGCTCACACCTCAATCTGGAAGCAGCCTACAAGTTCTGCTACAATAGGTTACAAAAAGGAGGCAAACTTGCGCGTCGTTCGTTTTGCTGCTCAGGGTAAAGTTAAATATGGGAGATTAGAGGGCAATATTATACATTGCTTTCGAGGTAGCCCATTGGTTCATTTCAAGGGTCATGACAGTTCCTTTACACTTGATGGGAGTACCTACGAACTTGGCCAGGTGAGACTACTTGCTCCGTGCACCCCCTCCAAAATAACTTGTCTGGGACTAAATTACCGTAGCCATGCCGAAGAGACCGAATTGCCTATACCTTCTGTACCGCTTATCTTTCTCAAACCATCCACTGCTATCATCGGCCCCGAGGATGAAATCATCTTGCCCAGTTCCTCAAGGCGTGTGGACTACGAAGGCGAGTTGGGTATGGTTATCGGTAAAAAGGCAAAGGATGTACCTCAGAACCAAGCGAGGGACTACGTGCTGGGCTACACCTGTTTTAATGACGTCACGGAACGCCATATCCAGAAGGAGGATGGCCAATGGACAAGGGCCAAGGGTTTCGACACCTTCGCCCCGATGGGCCCCTGGATTGAGACCGAGGTTAGCCCAGATGACCTGAAGCTCGAGACCTACCTCAACGGCGAGCTCCGCCAGTCTGTTCGTACCAGTGACCTTATCTTCGACATAGCTGAGATGGTAAGCTTTATTTCAAGCGTAATGACGCTGCTACCGGGTGATGTTATCGCCAGCGGCACCCCGGTCGGTATTGGCCACATGAACCCGGGTGACGTGGTCGAAGTCAGAATAGAGAAGATTGGCAACTTGAGGAATTCCGTAGTAGGCCAGAACTGAGGGACGTTTTTAGGCTGTTTAGCAACGGTCAGTAGTAATTATATCCAGCACGCCCAAGAGTCCATCTCCCATAAAGGCTACACAAGCTCCTTTTTTGACAGCATTATAAATACAATTGCTGGTATCCCTAAAACGAATATTTAATCGTCATCCAAAATGAATATTTCATCTATAGTAGTCTTCAGAACTCTGGCAATATTGTGAGCCAATCGCAGAGAGGGGTTATATTTCCCTTGCTCCAGAAAGACGATAGTTTCCCGTCTAACGCCTACCATCTCAGCCAGCTTTTCCTGTGTCAAATTATACTTAGCTCGGTATTCTTTAATTCTTGTTTTCATTCTGGCACACGTCTTTCACGAGGACTTAGTAAATACTCCTTTGATAAACACCACTAAAATGCCAATAATGCCTACCGCAAATGTCAAAACAGATAAAAGTGTGATGAAGAAAAAGACAGGTTCATCTGCTACACCAACTCTATCCCAGAAGTCTGCGCCGAAGAAGTGAATAAACAGCCCGTAAATTGCGTTGTGTAAGAAGACGCTGATAATGCCGGCCGCAAATGATATTCCAGCTACCAGCAAAAACGTTTTCAGCACTCTTAAACTCCTCTCATTCAGTCCCGGTTCTACCCGGTCATAAAAGAGATAAGAGAGCAGATATACCGTTCCGCCTGATAAGAATAGACCTCCCAGAACATGTACTACGTCGGGAGTCTCGATTATTTTTACGCTGAAGGGTAGCATCAAGAATGCTGAAGCTATGGCGAAGAAGATGAATCCGTTTCGTATTGCTTTACTGGTGTTTTCTCGCACTCTTTCATCAATTGGTGGCAGCCTCCTCTTTCTTATCAAAGACCATAATTCACGGTGTTCTATAATCAATGTTCCAACTACAAGAGCAATGGCAACGTAGTATGCCCTTATGGAGATAAGTATAATAGTCACTACCAGGGCAGTAATAAAAACGGACCATAACAGCCTCCTCCTTTTCATTGTGTTGCCTCCATAGTTATATATTTCTAACGTTACTTAATTCTAACATACACCATTTCCGGCTTCTTGTCAATACCCCATTCAGTATATTTCGGTACTTGAGATTGACAAAGCCACCGGAGGGAATTGAATGAAAAATCCTGGCACATGTAAATAACCTAGGATGGCACACCACTTTAAGAGTTGCTATAATAGAAGAAACACACTGGAACTGTTAAGTAATATTGCGGCTGGGCAAAATAGGTGAACAGGCTTGTTGAATTGACGAACACCAAAGTCGGATTCAACATATTAACTGCGTGCTCTATCCTAAGAAGAACAGAACACCACATAACCATACAAGGAGGCATCTATGAGAAAGTTACTCTGGGAGCCATCTGAGGAACATAAGAAACAAGCCAACATGACCCGGTTTATTAGCTTTGTCAATGATAAATACGCCCTTAAAATTGATTCGTATGATGAACTATATGACTGGTCAATTAAGAAGATACCTGACTTTTGGGCAGCTATGTGGGAATTTGCCCCGATCAAAGCTTCCCTCGGATATGATGAGGTAATTGACAACTTAGCCAAGTTCCCCGGGGCGAAGTGGTTTGGTGGCGCCAGGTTGAATTTTGCCGAGAACCTGCTGAGATACAGAAATGACCACACGGCTTTCATATTCAAAGGAGAGACTCAGAAATCTGCCAGCATGAGTTACGCCGAACTGTATAATTCTGTGGCCCGTCTCGCAAAATCTCTACGTAAGATAGGGGTTAAGCCTGGAGACAGAGTGGTGGCTTATATGCCCAATTTAATAGAAACTGCTATTGCCATGCTGGCGGCTACCAGCATTGGCGCGGTATGGTCTTCTTGCGCTACTGATCTCGGCGCGCAGGCAGCTCTGGACCGTCTTGGTCAAATTGAACCCAAGGTTCTATTTACGGTTGATGGCTATTTTTATAAGGAGAAGACCTTTAGTTCTCTAGCTAACACCAGCGAAATTGTACAAGGAATCCCCTCTTTAGAAAAAGTTATCGTAGTCCGTTACATGGGAGAAAAATCTGATATCAGCCATATCCACAACGCTGTGTACTACGACCAATTCATAGCTAAGGAAGAGCAACCGGAGATTCAATTTGAACAACTGCCTTTTGACCACCCCGTGTTTATCATGTTTTCCTCAGGCACAACCGGTAAGCCAAAGTGTCTGGTTCAGGGGGCCGGTGGTATTCTCATCAATCATCTAAAAGAGCTGATGCTTCATACCGACTTAAAGCGAGAAGATACCATCTTCTACATAACGACTTGCAGTTGGATGATGTGGAACTGGCTGCTTAGTTCCTTAGCGGTAGGGGCTACTATACTATTATACGACGGTAACCCTAGCTACCCTGATGCGAGTGCCATGTGGAAATTGATACAGGATGAAAAGATAACCATTTTTGGTACCAGCGCCAGCTACATCAACTATCTTCGAAGCCAGGGGTTAAATCCGGGTAAGGATTACGACCTTTCATCATTGCGAGAAATATCCCAAACTGGCTCGGCTCTTTCGGCTGAGGGATTCGAGTACGTCTACCGGGCGATCAAAGAAGACCTGCACTTCAATTCTATTGCCGGGGGCACCGATATCAATGGCTGTTTCGCTATTGGGAGCCCTACTCTCCCAGTGTATGCCAGTGAATTACAGAGAGCAGGTTTGGGAATGAAAGTGAATTGTTACGATGAAAAGGGTAAATCAGTACTTGACCAAATGGGAGAGCTTGTCTGTGAAGCTCCTGCACCTCCCATGCCACTTTACTTCTGGGATGACCCGAATGGCGAGAGGTATAAAGAAGCCTACTTTAGTGTCTACCCGAATGTCTGGCGCCATGGGGATTACATCACGATTCATAGTGACACTAAAGGGATAACCTTTTTCGGCCGTTCTGATTCGGTCCTTAAACCCTCGGGAGTCCGAATAGGCACCGCTGAAATATATAACCAGGTAGAGAAGTTAGCAGAGATAGCGGATAGTCTCGCCATAGGACAAGACCAGCAGGGTGACCAGTGTGTCATCCTCTTTGTTAAACTCGCTGAGGGGTACGCTTTGACCGATGAATTAAAGAATAAAATTAGAAGGACCCTTCGGGAAAATGCTTCCCCACGGCATGTTCCTGCCAAAATTGTTGAAGTACCAGACATCCCTTATACACTAAACATGAAGAAAGTGGAAAGTGCGGTCACTAATATACTACATAGCCGGCCAGTCTTAAATAGGGATGCTTTGATTAACCCGGAATCACTGGATTACTACGAAAGTATTCTCCCTGACCTTCAAAAGGAGCGGTAGCGTTAGCTTAGCTGTCCAGGGCATATCCATCTGAACCAGCTCGCAAGGTGGGTTTTAGAGTTGCACACTGGAACTTTCTCCTGAAACGCTCCAGTATGATTATAGTTTTCTTGCCAAACAACCCGAGAAAGATAGCATTCCCAATAGCATGGAAAGTGTCAACCCATTCTTGCGCGTGCTCCCTTTGCTATATTGTTTTGTGCTCCAGCCTTCTAATAAGGCAGTAGTATAGAGCGCATAAGGGTTTTGCTGAAAGGGATGGTATAATTAATTAGGGGATGTGAATGATGAAGAGCAGTGAACATAATAAGCAAGGTAAGAATAGAAGGTATATTCTTAAGAAGTTAGGGAAACGAGGGCTTGGTGGTATTATTACCATTGCACTAGCTTTAATCGTCTTGTTGATTTGGTTTTTAATACTTCCTCTTCTTCAACAACCTATGTCGCCAAGCATCATTTCTTCCCCAGGTCATAATCCAGTGATAAATACTGATAGTACACAGAGCATTATTATCACGGTTACTCCAGATTTTAAGCCTCCATATAGTAACAATATTGTGGTAACAATTCACAACCCTAATCCCTATAAGTGCTATATGGTACTAGAATTTAAGACATCGGATGGATTTAGATTTCTACCACTAAGTGAAAATATACCTGAGAATTTTAAGGTTGAGGAAGGATATGAATATCAAGATGTACTGAAAGTATACATAAAGGATTTTCCTCCAACGTTCTCTTATGATTTAACGCTTTCAGTTTATACTTTAAACCCTGATACTTTTAGTGGAACTGAAAACATTAGCACGAAGGATTTGGAAGTACGACAGGAATAGTAACGTCCCTCGGCTCTTGTCCAGTTTGAAATTTCTCTGATTCATCACGGTAAGATGGCAACCCTCTGTACATACCGCCGTATCACTCCTTTCTCATCTCTCTTGAGACGATGATACCTGAACCTTATCAACACCTCCTCTATCCACTAGCATTTCTCTTGAGCCGTTAGACCCCTGAACTCTACCGCCTCACTCCCCCCCAAAAATTCTCTCACCCGCTCTACTGTCTGTAAACTCTATTCTAATCGAATAATGAGCCTGAATAAAAGGGGGTTCAGGCAACCCGGTTAGCAAACCTTGAGATTTGCTGGAAGAGATTGGAACGGGCATTCACCATCGCTACATTCACCCATGGGCAAGCCCGTGGAACTCTGCCCTTCGAGTTAGTAGAGCTTACCGCCACCCTTTCAAACTCGAAGAAGAAAGCGACGATAGCCAGAATATATAACCCTTGTAAAGTCTAAGTGGGGCAATTTTTCCTGGGATAAAAGAGCCTGTTTCTTATCAGGCAAGAGGTTTTGTAATGAGTAATCAGCCGAGTCTTAGGTCCAAGAGCTTGTGTTTAATGCCTGCCTCTTCTAGCCCCTTAATAAGCATCGGTATTTCTTCATCGACGCAAACTATCACCGGGGATAACCCACTATTAGCTGCTTCAATTACTGCCTCTCTAGCCCCGTGGATGCAATCGGGCTGGGTGCCTATCCGTTTCAGGGCTGTCAACGCCTCAATACCCACAGCAGTAATTGGTCCCCTATTCCGGCTGGCGCTTTGCAACTGCTCAAGATCAACATTCCTTGAGCCGCCTTTTTGCATATTGGGCACTTTTAGGATAGTAATTTCGCCTATTTGCAGGTTTATCACCCCTTGGATATTGGTAATACCAACATCCTCGCCTTCGGTGGCATTGGAAACGGCTACGCCTTTTGCCTCAATACTGAGGTCATCAGTAGCTACCAACAGGCCTTCCTTCATTACTAATCCTACAGCTTGTCCCTGAGATAAATTGCAACCGGCAACTGCCGCCGAGACCTTAATATTACTTACTGTTTTCTCCACTAACTTGGAGTACACTTGAAGCTCCTTGAGCTGCTTTATCATCCAGTCAACACCTTTGTTACTGACCCTGTAGTGTGGGCGACCCTCAGAAGTAAGAAGACCATCTTTTAATAGCTGTTTTACATAGTTAGATACTGCCTGCGGGGTAATATTGAGCTTTTTAGCAATATCCTTTTGCTGGACATTGGGCCGCATAGTGACTATCTCGACCAGTATCTGGAATCTGGTCGCCACATTTTTGTTTCGTAGTATCTCTACCATGACTTCAGTCTTTCTGCAAAATAATCAAGCAAACTTTTACTATAAGCTATTATAACAAGTTTTATGGCGAAAAGTAATGTGACATTTTCCCTTAACAAGATGGTGACAAAATCGTACTAACATCAATACTGAAGAGACTAAGCGCTCACACTCTATTCTAATCGAATAATGAGCCTGAACAAAAGGGGGTTCAGGCAACCC
>CAZNEL010000014.1:0-25588 GCA_964572285.1 uncultured Dehalococcoidales bacterium
TGCGGTATCTCCTGCCATTCCGGGCAAAGTACATTGAGTTTACCGGCATACCCTCAGCATGAATGTAGGCAATCTCCTTCAGCTTCAAAGCCCCTTCTCCGGCCATGGCGAAGTTAATCCCCCGAGCTATGTAATAAAAATCGTTTCTGTTCTTAAGCTTTTGTGCCAATTCAGTTAACCTGTTTCCGTTATCATGCAAGTTTTTCTCTATCAGCGGGCAGACAGCTTTTATCTTTTCTATCCCTTCATCAAGCCTGTTGACCATGGCAAAAGCCAGCAGATAGAGAACAACCAGTTGACTGAGAAAAGACTTGGTAGCGGCAACGCTTATCTCCAGACCACAATTGAGGTAAACTACCCGGTCGCTTATTCTGGTAAGAGAGGAGCCAACCGTATTGACCAGTGAAAAGACAGTGGCTCCAGCTTCCTTAGCTCTCTTGACCCCTTGTATTACATCGGCTGTCTCGCCACTCTGGGAGACAGCTATTACCATAGTATTTTTATCGATAGAATCAGAGAAGTATTCAAATTCAGATGCCATAACCACATCGCTAAACTTGCCGGCGATCTTGGAGAATACATACCGACCAATGAGAGCCGCGTATCTTGAGGTGCCGCAGGCAGTAAACACAACCTGCCTTGCTCTCAAGATGTCCATGGCTGTTGCCATTATCAGGTTTGTATCCTGCAACAAGGCACAGCGTATTGCCTGTGGCTGCTCCAGGATCTCCTTCAGCATAAAGAAATCGTGGCCTTGCTTGGTAGCCCTATCCTGTTTCAAATCAAGTGTTACAGGTTCCCTTTTTATTTTCTTGCCTGTACTATCAAGAAGAGAGACCTTCTCTCTGGTCAGGATAACGGTCTCGCCATCTTCAATAAAGATAGCCTGGTTGGTCTGTTCAAGAAAGGATAGTGTGTCACTGGCAATAAAGTTACCTCTTTCACTGGTGCCAACTACCAGTGGGCTTTCCTTGCGTGTGGCTACAATCTTTTGTGGTTCTACCGCCGATATAGCAAGGAAAGCGTAAGAGCCCTTAAGGTCTTTAGCTACCTGAAATACGGCTTCTTCCAGGGAAACCCCTACTTCCATATATTCTTCAATGAGGTGAGGAATTACCTCGGTATCAGTGTCAGAAATAAACTTATGCTTAGGCTCAAGGCGAGAGCGGAGCTCCAGGTAGTTCTCAATGATCCCGTTGTGGACTACGGCGACTTCTCGATTGCAGTCGAGATGAGGATGAGCATTTACTGAGGTGACGACGCCGTGTGTTGCCCAGCGGACATGCCCGATCCCGGCCTTGCCTGGAAGCTTGTCCAGCCGGTATTTTTCTCTTACTTCAGCCAGTTTACCAGCGCCTTTCTTAAACCACAGCCGACTATTGGTGACAGTGGCCAAGCCGGCGGAATCATAACCCCGGTATTCTAACCTTTCAAGCGCACCCAATAGAATGGGGGCAGCCTTTCTATCACCAACAAAACCGACTATGCCACACATCTAATCTTTTTATCCTTTCTTTAGTGCCGAAACCGATTCCTAATAGTATTACTAACTTGTTCAGCCATAATGAAGCTATCTGGCTCCAGGTCACTCGTTAAACAAACGTTGGGACCCACAATAGAATTTGGGCCAATTTTGATACCAGGCATGATGCTGGCGTTTACCCCGGTCCTGGAATTGTCTCCGATTATGGCGCCAAACTTATTTCGTCCGGTATCTATGGGTTCTTCGCCTACTCTAACCGAGATATCCCGTTCATCGAAGCGCAGGTTACCCAGCGCTGTCCCAGCACCGAAGGAGCAGTCAGCGCCTATTATTGAATCACCAATATAGTTCATGTGAAAATGGCACCTATCCCCGATGTAGGAACCTTTAATTTCGGCTGAATAGCCGACCACACAATCAGCCCCGATGTGGCTATAGTCTCTAACCAGGCTGTTGTTCCCGATTGTGGAGTTGGGCCCAATGTACACCGGTCCCCGTATTACCGCATTTTCCAGGATCTTCACATTATCATCTATGACTACTTTGCCTTTAATGGTGGCTTTTTCTGAGATATATGCTGATGGCGAGATATATCCTTGTTCTCGGTCCAGAAACCACTGTGCTAGAGTCAATATATGCCAGGGGTATTTTACCGAATACCAGAAGCCGGTATAGGGGACGACTTTAATCTTATAATTGTCTCTGACCATAGAGTCGATAGCACATTCATAAATATCGTCTTTTTCGGTCTGCACACTTTCAGCATATTGGAGAAGTTTTTGGGGGTCTCTGTGCAGGTGAACCACGAGGTTTACCAAGTTGGACGGTTCTTTTCCCTTCTCTGGTTTTTCCATAATACCTGTTAAGTTACCTTCGTCATTTGTAACAAGATAGCCACCAGGGAAGTAATCTGCCACTTCATAGCCAAGCAGGTAAGAAATAGCAGAGTGAGTTCGATAAGCATCCAGGAGTTTGTTGTAGGCAAAGCCCTCGAAGACATCGTTGGGATTAACGATGATGACTTCACTATCCAAGAACTGGCTGGCATTCCTAAGAGCGTCAGCCATCCCCAGCGGTTCTTTTTGAACGACGAATTTAACTGCGATGTCAGAAATATTAGTCGTAATCCTCTCCATGCTACCGATGTTTTGTGAATTCCCAACGATAATAAAATCAGTCAGCCCGGCTTCTTTTGCTGTATCAATCTGGTGTTCGAGCAGCGTCTTCCCGAGAAACTTGAGCAGGCACTTGTCCTCAGTTAAGGGAAACATTCTCTTACCAATACCGCCACAAATTAAGACTGTTTTCATACTATCTATAAGCTCTTCGGGGATTTTTTCTCCGGACTGGTCCTTCTTTCTAAAAATACCCGGTTCCTGAGGTTGGCTCAGTCATAATCCGGGTAACTACTTTGGTTTCCCTGATTTGAATAGCGAAAGATTAACTAAGATAAAAATATAATATGTTATTAGGCTGATGTCAAGGCTCACTGAATAGTGTAGATTCTGTAAGCTAGTTAGGTTTGCCTACTTATGACAAAGATGAGAAGGTGTATTTGCACTCAAATCACATGCTATAGGCGTTAATAATAGACGTGATAGATTTAAGGTGAGCTGCTTGTGCCTGCATGTAATAGCAAACTCTAGATTCAGGCAGGGTTCGGTTTTGGTGTTTGCTGTCGCAGCAACATTTCGGCGACTTTGCCAGGTAGTTTACGGACATTAATAGGCTTGGGTAAGTAGGCATCGCACCCGGCTTCAAGGATTCTCTCCTTGTCTCCCTTCATAGCGCAAGCAGTAACGGCAATGATAGGAATATGCTTGAACGCTTGGTTTTTCTTGAGTCTTCTAGCTATCTTAAGACCGCATATGTCTGGGAGTTGTATATCCAGTAGAATGATATCTGGCTGCTCTTTCACCGTTACATCTATTGCCTCTTTTCCGTTAGTGGCTTTGAGCAAAGTATAGCCTTTTGCCCTGAGGGCCATTTCAATCAGCCTCATATTCAAGGGGTTATCTTCTACAATCAGTATCTTCTTATTCATTCTCTGACTCTCCTGGAGACTGTTGAGCGGTTGTTACCAATGGTAGGGTAAAGCTAAACTGGCTGCCCTTTCCGTATTCACTCTCTACCCAGATTTGCCCGCCGTGTTTAGCGATGATTTGTTTATTCACTGCCAGCCCGAGCCCAATTCCGTTCTTGGGCTTCGCTAGAAGATTATCTACCTGATAGAAAGGCTCGAATATCTTTTTCTGGTGCTTTTTCTTGATACCGATGCCACTATCGATCACACTAACTTGGCACCAGTCACCCTTGCTAACCGCCTCGACTGTCAGCTTACCGCCATCATGGGTAAACTTGGCTGCGTTGCTGATGAGGTTGAGAAGCACTTGCTTTATCCTGAGCCCGTCGACGTAAACCGGGGGGAGCTCCTCCTCGATTTTCACATCAAGACTTTGTTTTTTGGGAGTAAGAATAGCCATTATGGTGTTATATGATGATGCTATCATGGCAGTCAATGCAATACTTTTTAAGTTGAACGCCATCTTGCCCGACTCTATCTTGGAGAGGTCAAGAAGCTCGTTAATTAAATTCAGCAGGTGGTGGCCACTGCTCAAGATATCATCAAGGCACTGTCTCTGCTCTGTGTTTACTGTTCCCGGTACCTCATCAAGCATTAGCTCAGAGAAGCCAATGATGACATTAAGTGGAGTGCGTAATTCGTGTGACATACCGGTTAGAAACCGGGTTTTGGCCTGGCTAGCTGCTATGAGGTGCTCATTCTTTTCCTGAAGCTCTTGCTCCATCTGCTTGCGCCTGGTGATGTCGGTATAATGCTCTATACGGCCTCCAGCATAAAGCCCTGACTGAATAGGCTGGCTCCAATGTTCAAGCCACCGCTCTTTGCGTTTACCTTCAGTAAGCACATGGCACTCAAAATTTTCAACATAGGTATTATTGTCATATGTATTAAGTACTTTCTCGGCAAACTCTTCCGGATTCTCAAAGGTATGCTTGATTTGCTTGCTAATGAGTTGTCGCTTATCCTTCCCGATAACCTCTTCCCTACGCAAGCCGAAATAGCTTTCCAAAGCATTGTTTACCCGGACGACCTTGAAATCAGGATCGAGAATGAATATGCCGACTGCTGAACTATCGAGTACATCATTGGTCAATGACTGGTATTTTTGTTCGCCCTGTTGCAATGCCTCTACCGCTTGCTTGTATTTGGTGATGTCTCTGATAAACAGTTCATCATCAGCAATAAGAGCTTTTCTCTTCCCCATTTTTTACTACTCCCTTTGAGCTTTTACTGGCTAGTAATTTATTAAGAGTATGCTTGACTTCGCTTCTCTAACCGACCCTATTTACACAATAACACCCCTATAATCAAAAACTCATAGAAATAGCATAAGGAAACCATCAGGGAACAATCAGAAATGCATAAGCGCCACCTGTGTTGCAGGTGGCGCTCTTAGGATGGTGATGCTGTTGCTTATTTAGGCGTCTTTAGATAACCGTCTATTAAACTGGTAGCCAAAGCCGGGGCGGTTGATTATATACTTAGGACGGGCTGGGTTGGGCTCTAGCTTGCGGCGTAGTTGCCAAATACAGGTGCGCAGTAAATCTACATCGTCAACGTATTCCTCTCCCCAGACCTGGCTCAGGATTTCCTTCGGCTTAACGAAATGACCAGCTCTGGTCAGCAAGCAATGGACTAAGTTGAATTCCATAGGGGTCAGCCTTACCTCGTTTCCCTCCTTGGAGACTCTTTGCTCAGCCAGGTTTATCCTGAGGAAATTATCAGCGAATTCAACTTGCTTCCGCGATTCATATAGTCCAGCGCGGCGGAAAGTAGCCTCCACCCTAGCTATGAGTTCTCTCATTCCTACCGGCTTGGTACAATAATCATCAGCACCGTCGCCCAAGGCACGCACTATATCATCCTCTTTTTCCTTGATTGTCAACATGAGTATAGGAACCTTGGAGATTTGGCGAATGCGCTCCAGCACCTCCCACCCACTTATATCAGGGAGGACAATATCAAGAATAACCAAGTCGGGCTGCCGGGTGCGAGCTAGCGAAACACCTTCGTAGCCAGTATAAGCTTTGATGACCTCTACCCCTACCTGGCTCAGATTATACTCTATAAGCCTTACCAGCAAGATGTCATCATCAATAACCAGTACCTGTTTCATTTTTCCGTTTCGGTCTTTGAACTAAGTAATTTCCTCACGGTATCAATAAAGCCTCGGACATCGATAGGCTTAGAAATATAACCATTACACCCCATGTGCAACATCTTTTCGCGGTCTCCTTTCATAGCGCACGCAGTTAACGCCAGGACGATAATATCTCTGGTTATAGCATTCTCTCTCAGTATTTTGACCACTGTCATGCCATTCATATCAGGTAGTTGTATGTCCATCAGGATAAGATCAGGAATAGTTGATTCGATTTGTGCCAGCGCCTCGTGAGCAGTGGTTGCCTTAAGAACGGTATACCCCTCTCTCTCCAGGATGTGTTGAGCGAGTCTCATGTTCATAAAATCATCTTCCACCAGTAGTATTTTCTTATTAGGCATTCAGACACCCCCCTTCCTAATAATAGGGATAGAGAAGGTAAAATTACTGCCGTGGTTAACCTCGCTGACCACCCATATCTTGCCGCCATGAAGTTCCACCAGCCTTTTGGCTATTGATAGGCCAAGCCCTACCCCGTTTTTCCCCCTGGCACTGGGACTCGCTCTCACCTGACCGAACTCCTCAAATATCCTTTGCTGGTCTTGAGGACTTATGCCAATTCCATTATCAAGAACAGAACAATGAAGTAAATGGGGAGCCTCCAGATGGCAAACCACTTTGATCTTACCCCTCGCCGGGGTGAATTTATGAGCGTTGGATATAAGGTTTAAGAGAATTTGCCTCATCTTAGCCTCGTCAGCAAATATGGGTGACAGGTCATCAGCCATTTTTATTTCCAGCGATTGTTTCTTAGCGGTAAGCATGGGTAGAACAGTAATCTTGACGTCCTCCAACAGCACTGCCAAATCAAACTCACTTAAATCAAGGGTCATCTTGCCCGACTCGATCTTAGAAAGGTCAAGTATACTATTAATAAGCTGGAGCAGATGTTTGGCACTAGCTTGAATATAACTAAGGAACTCGCTACTGGTCTTCTGATCAATCGATGACATCTCGTTAAGCAGTACTTCTGAGAAACCGATGATAGAATTCAATGGAGTGCGTAGTTCGTGACTGGTGTTAGCCATAAAATCTGACTTTGTTTGACTTACCTGTTCCAGCGCTCGGTTGGCTTCCTCCAGGCGTCTGTTAGACTGTTGCAGGCTTTCAACCAATTCTCGATTCTCAATTAATAACCGCTGCTCTCTCAAGGCATTCTTAATTATGGTCTCTAGTTCATTCATCGCTACCGGCTTAAGTACATAGGCGTAGGCCCCTTCGTTGATAGAATTCACTGCCGTTTCAAGACTGGCATGACCGGTTATCATTATTACTGCTGTCTCCGGATTAAACTCCTTGGCCGTTTCCAGTATTTCCAGCCCACTGATATCGGGTAGTTTGATGTCCGCAATGATAATATCAAATGGCTGCTCTCTAATAAGCGCTAGAGCTTCTTTCCCATTGGTGGCAGTAGTTACCCTATACCCTATATCTTCGATAGCTGCTGATAGGGTTTTTAGTATCGCTGGCTCGTCATCAGTCAGCAGGATGTTGGCTGCCGGGGACATCGCTATTTACTCCTTCGCTGGGAAATCTCACCGACAATGGCCATTATGTTTTCGATGTCAAAAGGCTTGTAAACGCAGGTATACACCCCCTGGGATATCGCTCTCCTTAACGACTCTTCTTCGGAGTAACCAGTCATCATAATCACGGCTACTTTAGGATCAACTTTCTTCACCTGTTCGAATATTTGTGTTCCATCTACATCAGGCAGCCTGATATCCAGGAAAATAATGTCAAAATGTTCCTCCTTAACCCTGTTTAGTGCTTCCGCACCGGTTTCAGCAGTGGTTACGCGATAGCCTCTATCCTCTAGAATAGTCTTGAGGGTTTCTCTATCAGCGAAGTAGTCATCTACTACTAAAATTAGAGTCTTACTGAGGGCAGCCTCAATGATACTGACGATGTGCTTCATATCAAATGGCTTGTATACCACGGCATAAGCGCCCTCTGCCAGAGCTTCTCTAATTAAGTCCTCGACAGAATAAGCGGTCATCATGATGACTGCTGTTTGGGGATTTATCTTTTTTACTTCACGGAAGGTCTGTACTCCATTAATACCAGGCATCTTTATATCCATGAAGATGAGGTCAAAAGGGATTTGCTTGGCAGCTTCGATAGCCTGGTAACCATTCTCAGCGAGAACTACATTATGGCCCTCATCTTCAAGTATCCCACCCAAAGTAAGCCGACTGCTCTTGAGATCATCAACCACTAGTATATTAGTTTTCATTATATTTCCCCCTTACCTTGTCTCGACTTATTGTTCCTTGGCCGTTTTTTCAATGGGGAGAGACACGGTAAACTTGGTTCCTTTCATTACCTCACTCTCTACCCGGATGTCTCCGCCGTGTTTTTCCAGTATGCTTTTACACACTGATAACCCAAGGCCGATACCTTTTGCCTTGGTAGTGAACAAGGGGTCAAAAATCTTGCTCAGAGCCGGCTCAGGGATACCACAACCGGTATCAGCGAATTCTACCTCGACTTTCTCGGCGCTGCTTTTCACCCGGATATCCAGGTGCCCTCCTTCGTCCATCGCCTGCTGGGCATTGATGATTAGGTTGACAAATACCTGTCGAATCTGGTCGGCATCTACCATTACCATGGGGAGCTTCTCATATATGTGCTTGATCAGGTTAATATTTTCGGGCTGGGAAATATGCTGAAGCGCATCCTCAATGACACCAGCTATGCTAACTGGTAAAACGGTCGGTTTAGCTAGCCGGGAAAAACCAAGCAGGTCGGTTATCACCTTGTTGGCAGCATCAACCTCCTCGTCTATGATACCCAGGAATTCGAATGCCCGGGGTTCAGTAGTCGGTAGGTCGGTTTTGGCTAACCTTCTCCGTATATAGAAGACGGCATTCTTAATCGCCCCGAGGGGGTTCCGTAGCTCATGTCCGACCCCGCTGGCCAGTTGTCCGATAGCCGCTAGTTTCTCCGAGCGAATTAGCTGCTCTTGAGCTTCTCTTAGCTCATCGTTAGCCGAGTGCAACTCCTCGTTGGTAGCGCGCAGTTCTTCCTCAGTAGCCTGTAGCTCTTCATTGACAGTATGAAGTTTCTCGTTCTGTGCCTCAAGTTGCTCGTTCTTGTCCCGTATTTCCTGCTCCATCTGCTTGCGCTGTGTGATGTCCCTCATCACGGCAAATAGCATTATCGGGTTACCTTTAGCATCCCTCACCACACTGGGAGCAACGGATAGTGTGGCCTCGGTGCCGTCTTTAGCAGTGATGACCATCTCCATAGCCCCCGCTGGAGCACCAGCCATAAGTTGCCCGATGTTGGCAGAGACCTTTTCTACCTCCACTGGCTCAACCATCGGGCCGAGCAATCGAAGAAGGGGCAGTCCTAAAACCTCCTCTTTTTTCTTCCAACCCAACATTCCTAGAAGAGCATTATTGACATCAATCAACTTCCCCTCGAGGTCGAGCACACCCAGTCCATCAATCATGCTTTTGATTAATCCCTCACTGTAAGTTTTGGCTTTCTCTATCTCGTAAAGCGTTGCTTGAAGTTCCTCGTTGGCAGCCCGTAGTTCCTCTTCAGTAGCCCGCATCTCTTCATTGATAGTACGGAGCTCCTCGTTCTGCACCTCAAGTTGCTCATTCTTTTCTCGTATCTCCTGCTCCATTTGCCGGCGCTCGGTAACATCTCTTAATGTTGCTTGAATAACTGTCTTACCACCCACTTTTAGCAAGCTAACGCGGACATCGGCGAAAACAAGGGTTCTGTCCTTATGGTATAAAACGATCTCAATTGGCTCACCTGCTTTCCCCCCCACTATATCCTTAAATAGCTTCAGATATTTGGGAACATCCTCCAATCGGAGAACTCGCAATTTCGCGAAGTGCTTACGGATCAATTCATCTTTGGAGTAACCCAGCATTCTTGTTATTGCGGTATTGCATGATGTGATTGAACCCTTGGCGTCAGTGGTAATTATGCTGTCAGGAGACAACTCAACCATGTTTCTATATAATTCCTCTACTTTCCCTGTAGGTTCTTCTGGTTGCTTGCGGTCGGTAGCATCTGCTATAGGTATATTATTTAGTGCGTCTCTCTTACTAGGCATAATCACCTCCCGTTTTTCTTGTATATTTTTGCCTTGTTATCAAGGCATTCCAACCTTCCACGCAGATTATCTGTCGGTGTCTCTACTTCTCCCAGGACCAGGTATCCAAGGCTAGCCAGCGAGTCATACAACATACTGAGCATCCTTTCTTGAAGCTGCTTCTGCAGATATATCAGAATATTGCAGCAGAATATACAGTCTAGATTTGTAAAAAGCGGGGGTCTACCTGAAACCAGGTCAAAATAGGAGAAGTCAACCATTTGCTGGAGATTGCTATTTATGACATACCCTTCATCTTGGCGGGTGAAGTAGTGCTCTAAAATGGCTGGTGAGAGGTCTTTTATCTCATGAGGAGAATATCGTCCTGCCTGTGCCTTATGCAGAGCATGTTGGCTGATATCAGTAGCGTAAATTGATACGCTGAAATCTCTTACTCTCTGCCCCAGAAAAGCAGTAAGTAGCATAGCTATGGAGTATGGCTCCTCACCATGGGCACAGGCAGTGCTCCAAAAACTCAGCTTATGCTGCCCCCGCTCTTTCTTGTAGGCTACCAACTCCGGTAATACCAGTCTGGATACTTGCTGAAAGGTGTACGGGTTTCTCATAAAACCACTTACCTTTATGGTGAGGTCATCAGCAAGCCTCTCATGCTCTTCAGGATGAGCATCCAAAAACTGCACATACTCCAAATATGTTTTGGCTCCGGTAGCGTGAAGTCTCCTCTCCAGCCGACGAGATATTGTCCCACGTTTATAGCCTCGGAAGTCATGCTTCCCATCCTGATGCACTTTCTCCAGAAGCAAATCAAGGGCTGGGACATCATTCTCTGAGCCCATGGCTCCCATCTGAAGCGCCTTAGTTTCCATTGGTTACCCCTTTATGACAATTGTATCACAAAAGCAATAAAAATGCCAGAGGGCAATCAAAATAACTATGGACCCCTGATTTTATGAGGCCGGTGGTAATGTTTGTTGCCAATGGAGTGCGTTACCTGGACAAGTGCAGGCAAGGTAAAAAGGGGTGTTCACATACCTACTGTGGCAATGAGCATCAACTATCGGAATCGAGTAAGGTTTAAATTCGAATTAAAATTGGCTACCATTCTTCTCTGGAAACTGTTTTTAGCTTGCTCTCATAATCGAAGGCATAGCTAAATACTGCCCTGGGTGGAGCATCCTGCAAGATATGTGACTTGACTTGTTCATACTGTCCCTGACATTCAGGGATTTGTTCTCCCTTGTTATCAAAAACCAGGACCATACCACTCTGTGTTTTGATGATAGTCCTTATTTCCTGGCCGATATTCTTCATAATTTTGTAACCTCCAGTCCTTACTTTATGTCTGGTATCGGGTACTTTTTCAGCTGACGCTTTGTCCGCCAGGGATTCTGGATATGGATTTTTGATAGTATCCATTTTTTCTCTCCTTTTCATCTTCTTCTATTTATCCCTATTGGGGAATGCGCATCTACCATTCTTCCACCAAGAGCAGGATGGATAACAAACCAGACCCAGTGGACACTTAGTAACCTCTATAAGGAGGCTTTTCACTATTTCCGGCCAGTGGCGGCATTCTAAGTTAATCCTGCTCTTCACCAGCTCAACTATATCATCAGTTACCTGCTCTTCAGAGATGCTTAACTCATCGGCTAAAGCCAGTACCTCACCTTCGGTCAGCATGAAGATAATTCCTTTCCCAGAATCTTCGGTCACTTTAATCATTTCCTTCTGCCGCTTTAGTTTGCTTGGCGATGCCCTTTAAGATAGTGAGAATTGCGACCACGGCACGCTGTATCTCAATAGGCTCCTGCCTTAACATGTTGGCTGCAATCGGGTCCAGTTGCTTAATATTATTCTCTGCCATCGTCTCAGCTGCTGTTAATAGTTGAGGAGACAAATAGCCGGCTAAAGCAAATAGTTCACCCTCTTCAAAACCTAAGGGACCGGCTACTTTTTGCAGAATATGGGCTGAGGGAAAACGCTCCCCCATCTCAACACGACCCAGGTGTGATGCAGATACACCTGACCTAGTAGCCAGCTCCCTCAGTGTCATTTGCGCGAGAATTCTCTGTTGTTTAATTATTCTGCCTAGATTATTATTAACGGCAGTCATTTCCATTTCTCGATTCCCCCTTTTCTTTATTAAAGTCATCCCTCAGTCAGATTCCACGCACAGCGTCGTAGGATAGCCTTTACTCTAGCGACCAACTCTGAATGGTGGAATGGTTTTGCTAAATAGCAATCAGCTCCGCTCTGTACTGCCTTGACCCAGCCGGTAGCGCGGGAGATATTACCCAGTATTATGATAGGGGTATCAAGAGTCTGGCGTAATTGCTGACAAACCTCAAAGCTATCTACCGGTAATCCTTCTCCCAAGATGATCAGGTCTGGTTTAAGCTGAGACAGGATTGACAATGCCTCCAGGTGGTCTGAATAACAAGCTATCCTGAAGCCTTCCTCGGATAAAGTTGCAATGATTGCCTCATCCAAGGTCAGGTTACTTCTATCGATGGCTAGAAGGCTATATCCAACTTTCATCATCTACTCATCCTCTGGCGTTTCTTTCTCCCATCGGCTTCCCATCTTGCCAATACAGGGTTGTCTTTTTCATGTTGCATATCCTTTCCTGCTGCTTTAGTCTATCCGAGTTCAAAAACCTTTCCCTTGCTTCTACGTGTATACTTCCATCTTACGACAGCAAAATTAATTGCCCATAAAATTAGTGTTTAAATTTCATTAAAATCTTGCCAGATAGATTGAAAGCACCAGTCAAACTGGTTTATTATCTTGACAGCAAGCATTTTTCATGCTATGATGATGACTCATGGCACAAGAAGTAACGCTCTGTCTTTTATGGCAAACCGGGTACGAAGCTAATCAAAAAGTTAATTGTGGGGCATTACTGTTTTCCCCTAGTTATAGGTCAAGTTGTGGGTTTGGTAAATTCTATTAACTTCTCTTTTATAGGACGTAGAAATGCAGACTGCCAGTAAAGCCAAGGAAGCACTTATTGAAGTTATTGAGGAGGTGAAAGCCCTGAGTCAGTATGCGTCCGAAAAAGAGCAAGTGGAAGCCAATCACAGGCGAGTCAGGTTAATATCTCAGGAGGCTCGTGAATATGCTGAGAGCATCGTGGGGACGGTTCGTGAGGCACTGGTAGTGCTAGATGCTAACCTGCGAGTAATCTCGGCCAACCGTTCCTTCTACCGGACCTTTAAAGTAACAGCCAGAGAGACTGAAGGGCAGTTCATCTACGAGACGGGCAACCACCAGTGGGATATCCCTGAGCTACGAGAGCTTCTGGAGCATGTTTTACTCAAGAACTCCACCTTTGATGATTTTAAGGTGGAGCATCATTTTCCTCACATCGGATGGCGGACAATGCTTCTGAATGCCCGCCGAGTACATAAAGAGACGGGTAACACGCAGATGGTTCTCCTCGCTATTGATGACATTACCGAGCGCAGGCAGGTTGAGGAGAAATCGAAAATACACCGTGAATATCTTCGGGAATTAGTTAAAGAACGTACCGCTGAGATAAGAACAGCCTATGAACAACTTCAACAGGAAATCACCGAACGAAAGCAGACAGAGGGTAAGATAATACAGGCAGCCGAGGAATGGAGAACGACCTTTGACTCTATTATCGATTTGGTATCCATTCACGACAAGAACTTCAGACTGACAAGGGTGAATAAGGCTCTTGCTAATTCCTTAAAGATGGAACCAGCAGAACTCATCGGCAAAACCTGCTATAAACTGATCCACGGAACCAATGAGCCTGTGCCCAATTGCCCTCACATGAAAACTCTACTAACCAAACAACCGGTTACGTTGGAATTCTTCGAGCCACACCTGGGAGTTCATCTTGAAGTGACGACGTCACCGATATTCGATGAGAAAGGCGAGGTTGCTGGTTCCGTTCATGTTGCCAGAGATGTCACCGAGCGTAGAAAAATGGAAGAGCAGCTTATTATCACTGACCGTCTGGTTTCAGTTGGTGAACTGGCCGCCGGTATCGCGCATGAATTGAATAACCCGTTGACTAGTGTTATCGGCTTCTCGCAATTACTCTTGGATGGGGAAGTCGCTGACGATGCCAAGAAAGATTTGAAGATTATATATAGTGAGGCTCAACGCGCCGCTGGAGTGGTGAGAAACCTCCTCACCTTCGCGAGGAAGCATAGCTCATTAAAACAACTGGTGAATATCAATAGCATCATAGGTAAGGTGTTGGAAATACGTGCCTATGAGCAAAAGGTAAACAATGTTCACATCATTACCCGACTGGCTGCTGATCTTCCTGAAATCATGGTTGATTATTTTCAATTGCAGCAGGTTTTTCTCAACATTATCCTTAATGCCGAGCATTTTATGATTGAGGAACATAAGAAAGGTACGCTGATTATTACTACTGAAAACACAGAGGATACTATTAAGGTTTCCTTTATTGATGATGGACCGGGAATCCCTAAGGAAAGTCTGGGACACCTGTTCGATCCGTTCTTTACTACCAAGGAGGTGGGTAAGGGAACAGGTTTGGGCCTGAGTATCTGTCATGGGGTAATAACCGAGCACGGCGGCAGGATACAGGCCGAAAGTGAATTGGGCAAAGGAGCTACCTTTGTCGTGGAACTGCCTATCAGTGGCTACTAACACGGAGGTGCGATAATATGGAAAACTCTAGTGCTGGCGTGAAGAGAATCTTGGTAGTTGAAGACGAATCAGGAATCAGACAAGTTTGCCAGAGAGTTCTCACCAGCCAAGGATATCAGGTAGACTTTGCCCCTAACGGAGCTATTGCCGAAGACATGTTAAGCAAAGAAGATTATGACTTACTTCTGGTTGATATTAAAACACCGGTAAGAAATGGCAAGGAATTTTACCAAAATATTAAGGATACTAAGGACAAATACTCAAAGCTACTAAGCAGGGTAATATTTACCACTGGAGACGTAATAGGTGACGATACTCAGAGCTTCTTAAAACAGGCTGGGAGACCGTTTTTACTCAAGCCATTTACCCCGGATGAGCTTCAAAGCATCGTTAAGGAAAACTTAAACCGATAGCGCTACCGACCAGTATACTAATATTGCGAAGACGTTGTTGGGATGCCCTTCTAAAAGAGACGTGCATTTTCATCACACCTCATTTCAGGTATCAGTAACATCCTCTCTCGAGCTTATTTCGCTACCTTCCCAGGGAGTAGGTGCTTCAGGTGAGGGAAATTATCCTCCATATGGGGGAACCACATGGCTTGGACGAAGGTTTTCTCAAAACTCGGCTCCACGGTTAGTTCTACGTATTCCACTTGCCTTGCCATTTCGTCAGCCTCAGCCCTTTTATCCACATTAAGGAGAGCTATTCGTGCTCCATCGCCGGCAGCATTACCCACGGCATAGACGTTATCTTGAGCGCAGTCAGGGAAAAGTCCGATGATGGCGGCTGATTCCTTATCAATATAACTACCGAAGGCTCCAGCCAGAATAATCTTATCCAATTTCTCCGCGAGCAAGCGATGCATCATGATCTTGACTCCAGCATACATAGCCCCTTTGGCTAGCTGTATATTCCTTATATCCTGTTGGCAGACTACAATATCTTGCTTGGTCGAGGTCTCACTCGACCAAGCAAGGACGAACTCTGGCCCGTCCTCAGCAACTCGCAGACGAGGAGTGTCCAAATCAGCGCGAAATCGGCCGGTTCGATTTATGATACCAGCCACGAACAACTGGGCTACGGCATCAATTATCCCTGAGCCGCAGATACCCTTAGCATCCACATCCTCCAAGTCCGTATTCCAGTCTTCTTTGCCAATAACCTTGAAGCGCACCTCCTTAGTATCCGGAGCTATCCTTATCTTCTCAATAGCCCCTGGAGCAGCGCGCATACCGCATTTTATCCCAGCTCCTTCAAACGCAGGGCCAGTGGCGCAAGAAGCAGAGATGAGCTTGTCTCGGTTGCCTAAGATTAGCTCACCATTGGTGCCGATATCGACTACAAGTACCATATCATCCTGATTATACGGCTCTTCGGTAATGAGTACCCCCACATTATCAGCTCCGACGAATCCAGCTTCTATAGGAAGGATATGAACATAAGCTCCCGGTGATATCTTAAGTCCCAAGTCATGTGCCTTAACATTTACAGAGTGGTGTATACTCGGAGAGAACGGTACCCTGCCGATATACTGGAGGTCGAGATTCAAGAAGATATGGTGCATGCAGGTATTACCGACAACAGTCATGTCAACAATAGCATGTCGTTTGATGTGTGTCTCAGCAGCCACTCGCCCGGCAAGTTGATTGAGGCCCTTTATGAGCGCCTGTTTCATGCTCTCCAAGCCGTCTTTGTAGGTCATAGAGTAGGTGATACGGGACAGCACATCTTCACCATAAGCCACCTGAGGATTCATCATGGAGTCAGTGGCTACAATCTCACCAGTAGTCAGGTCACACAGGTAAGCAGCTATCGTGGTGGTGCCTATATCCACCGCCATACCGTAAGCCTTTTCTATAAATCCGGACTCTACCTCGATGACCTCTCTATTCATCCATACCGATACAGTTACTTTCCAATCACCCTGGCGTATCACACTCTGTAAGTTGCGGAGCACCGGATAGTCAATGACAAGACCACTCAGGTCAAACCTTTTTCTAAGCTCAGCCTGCAGACGCTCCCAATCACCCAAGGGGTCGTGCAAGGTTGCCGGTGTCATTTCCACATAGTACTTCCTCACTGCGGGCTTTAGTTCTATGGCTATATCCCGGGCTGCTTTGCGTACCACCTGTTTCCCTCTCCGGCTCTCCTCAGGAACGAAGACCACAACATCACCGTGGATGTGAGCCTGACAAGCCAGCCGGTAACCATCATGCTGCTGCTGCGGAGTCAACATTTTCCTCTCTGTTTCGCCTATCGGAGAAAGGTTCTCCACCCGGGAGTCAACGCTATATTCTTCGAAGATTCCTTTCTCTATCCTAACCTTGCACTTACCGCAGGTAGCCTTTTCGCCACATATACCTTCTATGTCTACACCCAGCTCATGCGATGCCTCTTTGATGGTTTTCCCATCATTGACATAACCTCTCCGCCCTGATGGCTGGAAGATAACCATTGGCTGTTGCTTCATGCTTCCTGACATACTTTCCTCACTTTAATATTTTTATATATTATATTCATATACTTATCCTTTAATCGTGCTACATCTCTCAGTACGCAGTTTGTTCGCAGCATCACTGTCCAAGAAGTAACACGCTATCCCCGCTTCGGAGGCTCGAACTGAACGAGAACAGGTCGCGGCAAAGCAAGCCCAGCTTCCACTTCAATTGCCTTAAGGATAGCCATGGGTACAGGGCAAGTAGTATGGAGGCTACACTCAGAGGCGCACTGGTAAACCTCAGAGTGTAAAAGCGGCTTCAAGACATCCCACTGGTCCAGTTCTACCAATGATTCGCCCATCTTGGTCACCATTTCGCAGTCACTGGTAATCCTAACCCTAATCCTTCGTTTGCCGACCTTGGCAACCTCTACGGTGGCAGTCATGCCGCAAACACCAGGGTTAACCACTACTCGCGTCATCTATCTGAATTGTCACTCCCACTAAAATTTTGAGCCTTGTCAATACCCAGTCAGCTTATACCAATGCCAGCCTGCTACTCATACCAGCCAAAATCGTTGACTGCCTTGCTCATCATCAATACGTTGTACGATGGTGCCCTGGGCGGCAATCCACAGCCCGGAGCCAGAATAAAGCCGCCACGAATCTTCTTCCCTTTCTCAATACATAACCGGCAGTGTTCGTACACTTGCTGAGGTGTTCCCGTTTGAAAAACCGCCGGCTCGACATTGCCCATGATAATATCATCGGGGAAGTACTTGGCAGCATCCTCAAGGTCGACCTCATGGCCAAAGCTGAGGATACTGGGGTGTGGCCAGCCGTCGGCACTTGAGGCAAACTCGGCTAAGTAGGGCAAGTTCAGGTTCTGTTCACCGCATATATGAAACTTAAATTTCTTGACCCCCATGGCTCGTATTCGTTGATGAAACTCCCTATGATAGGGAATAGCATATTTTTGAATGTGCCGGGGCGAAAAAATTTGATTGGCCTCACTGGGTGAACTCATATAGTAGACCATCTTCTCAGCACCAAAGGTATCTACCCAGTATTGCAGTACACTAAGAATGTGTTCTAGGGCCATCCGCATGAGACGGTCGCATATTTCTGGTTTCTTCAGCAACCATCTGGCAAACTGCTCCACGCCACAGATATCCGCCCCCGTAGTAAAGGGTGAGCGTGAAAAGAACGTGATAGGCCAGCCAGCCTCGTCCTGAAGTTTGGAGAATTCCATGCGCTTCGGAATGGCACCGGCTGTTTTCGGGTCGGGCATTTTCAGGTTCCAGACATCATCTTCCGTCTGCACGGCATTGGTTTCTACTGCTATCGTCATCGCGTAGGGGCTGTCCGGCATCTTCATCTTCGCCCCGAAATCCCAACTACCCAAAACAGTGTGAGCAATATGCTGCCATAGTGGTTCCCAGCTATACTGTTTACAGGTCCATCGAAACGCATCCCAATACTTTTGCGGGTCGGTTTGCAACTCAGTAAGAGTGTGGCCACAATCCAACATGCAAAAGCCATCGTCCATCCCGAAAATAGGAACCCTATCTGGTTTCCGGTAACTGAGTAGTGCATTCATGCGCTCCTCATTTGTCATCATGTCTTGTCTAAAGTCTGCCATTATGCTAGGTCTCCTATTCTGGGCTATCTTTCCCCTTCCCGAAGTACTTTAACTAGCTTTGCCGCCTCCTCAACTGCGTTAGCTGCGGTATCAGCATAGCCATCAGCCCCATAACTCATGGCTATCTCTTGAGTTATGGGGGCACCACCAACCATTACAGCCACGTTGGAAGCCTGTGCCTTAATCATCTGTACCACTTTGGGCATCGCCATCATGCTTGTTGTCATCAAGGCGGACAGGGCTACAATATCAGCCTTAGTCCGCTGTTGTTCCTCCACAAACTTTTCAAGCCTAACATCCTTTCCCAAGTCATGGACAGTCCAACCAGCAGCATCAAACATTATCCTTACTAAGTTCTTACCAATGTCATGAATATCGCCCTCAACAACGCCGATAACTATCCGTCCTTTCGCCTCTGCCTTTTCAACCTTAATATGTGGCCTCAGAATACCCAGCCCGGCATATAGGGCGTCCGAACATAGTAAGAGTTCGGGAACAAAGTACTCTTGACTAGCATACAACTCACCTACTTTCCCCATGGCAGCCGTTAGTCCGTTCACTACCGCTCGATAGGCATCAATACCTTCTCTTAGGATAGTTTGACTGATCTCCGCTGCAGCTTCCTCATCCATGTCTACTACAGTGTCGTATAGCTCTTTTATTAATTCCTGAGCTCTCTCCTCTGATGACATCCGGTTAACCTCCTTATTAGCAATTGACCTGATACTACCGGTTAGCTAAAACCACAATTGATTAGCCTGGCATTATCAAACACCTGAAACATCCCAATGTATGTTACCCTCAATCCTAAAGAGCTCTCGTAATCTAATACCAGCCAAAATCATCTATCGCTTTTCTCATCATGTAGACATTATGGGGAGGGGCGTCCGGTGGTGTTTCACAACCAGACATCAGCATAAAGCCTCTAGGGGCTTTTTTGCCTGCCTCTATCGCCTCCTTGCACAACTCATAAACCTGCTGAGGTTCAGCCGTCTGGATGACATGGGGCTCTATATTGCCAGCAATAATAGCCATATCACCTAGGTACTTGATGGCAGTAGTTATTTCTACCTGGCTACCAACACTACAGATACCGGGGCTGCCCATCGGCAGTTGAGCCCAGTAAGGCAGGTTCAAATTCTGCTCCCCACATATGTGATGGAATATGTGTTTTACCCCCATGCTGAGTATTTTTTCACTCGACTCTTGTAAGTAGGGCAACACAAACTTTTCAAACTGACGCGGTGAGATAATATCGTTGCTGGCCAGGGGTTCCCATATCTGGGCAATAACCCGCTCACCACCAAAGGTATCTACCCAATATCTTATAGCATCATTAATATGGTCTGTAGCCAGGCGAAGAAGTCGGTGTACTAGCTCCGGTTTCTTTAACATCCAGCGGCACAGTGTCTCCACGGGGCATATGTTACCGGCAATAGTGAAATTGCCGCCAAAGACCAGAGTGATTGGTGTGCCCTGCTCTACCTGTAGCTGTGAAAATCCCATTGCCAGCGGCAGGCAGCCAGCTTTCGTAACATCCGGTAATTTCAGCCTGTCAATGTCTTCTTCCGACTGCACCGGGCATACAGTGTGGGTTGGGGCTTGTTCATAGCTGCCTTCTGGCATTTTAACTTCACCTCCAAACTCCCACGCTCCGTATGAGGCATAGCCATAAACCGGGCCCCAGTCAAAGCCATACTGTTCCTGTGTCCAGAGCTGCGCTTCAAAGCTCTTCTGGGGGTCACTATAGATAGCAGCCAGAGGGTAGCCCACATTCCTGGCAGAGAAACCCAAGATAAAGGGATAAAGAGGTACCCTGTCCACTGGTTGTCCGCTCAGTAATGCCTCTATCCGCTCTCTACTTGTCATTCTATCTTGTCTCATCTCAAGTTAAGCTCCTTCTACTAAGATTAGCCCCAGCGATTAGGCTGCTACTCATACCAACTGAGGGCACCCTGCAGTTATCAGAATAATGTCTTAGACGAGGTAACATAGCCGTAAGGCATCCATCTCAATAGCCAGAGGCGACACAGCTCATAAACCCGTTGTAGACTACCTGACTGTATAATTACCGAGTCAATCTTACCATAGATGGTACCCTGCGGCAAATACTAAATACCAATAGGCATCCTTAATCCGTGAATTGATTAGAATTTTTAAGGAATCGCAAGCTACATTAGGAGTTATTCTCATTGGTGGGCTTACCGAAGAGGTAACACCTTGGGCAGGAGCGATGTTGTTAGTGGAGCTATATCGCAAGGCTATTTGCAACAGTTCGTTAGTTGTCTTAACTTGCTCGATGGTGGTATTCTCTTCGTGGCGTAAGCCCTCTTTTCCGGGGCCTAAGACCCTGTTTATTTCTCTTGGAGGTATCTTACGCCTTATCTGCTTTTACAGGAAATCTGAGGTATCACCAGGCATAGTTGATTTATTCTGGAGGGTGTGCTAGTCTTTGTTTGAAAAAGGCAGTGATGGAGAAGAGTAAGGGGGGGAAAGGGCACGCAGCGAGTCTGGTACGGTGAGAGCAGATGTATCCACTCCCTGAAAATCACTCCTGAGCTATCAACCGAACGGTGGTGTTGAGACTGCTTAGTAGGCTTGGTCGGTATCGTCAGCCGTTATCCGTGACGAGGGCATTGTAGTTGTGCTTTTAAAGAGTGCCTCCGCTCATTACGGGGGAATTGGGGTGGTACCGCGGGTTGATAAGTCCCGTCCCTGGAGGGCGGGACTTTTATGTAATATGGCTGTTTATTAAGAGGCCGTGGACAATTTTGGTAGAAGGGGTTTGGTTATGTTCCATCCGGTAAGCAGCAGGGTAAACCTGCCACAGATGGAGGAAAAAGTGCTCCGCTTGTGGAAAGAGAATAATGTCTTTGAGCGGAGTGTAGCCGCTCGTCAGGGTGCCCCTCGGTTTGTGTTATATGAAGGACCGCCTACCGCCAATGGTAGCCCGGGTATTCATCATGTATTAGCCCGTGTCTTTAAAGATATCATGCCACGGTACAAGGCGATGAAAGGTTACTATACGCCGCGTATCGCTGGCTGGGATACGCATGGGTTACCAGTAGAGCTAGAGGTAGAAAAGGAGCTCGGTTTTTCCAGTAAGAATCAGATCGAGGAATATGGGATTGATCGGTTTAATGCTCGTTGCCGTGAGAGCGTGTTTAGCTACCTGGCAGAGTGGGAAACAATGACCGAGCGTATTGCCTACTGGACTGATATGGATAATGCCTACGTAACCATGAAAAACGAGTATATTGAAACCGTTTGGTGGGCGATAAAGCAGATGTGGGATAGGGGCCTGGTGTATCAGGGTTATAGGGTTACGCCTCACTGCCCCCGCTGTGGCACCTCCTTGAGTTCACATGAAGTTGCCCTCGGCTATCAGGATGATGTTGAAGACCCTTCCGTTTATATAAAGTTTAGGGTTGTACCATCGCCAGTATCGGAATCTGTTGGACAGAAGAAGCTTTATGAACTTTCGCGAGATAAACCAACCTATTTACTTGCCTGGACAACCACGCCATGGACTTTGCCGGGTAATACTGCCTTGGCGGTAGATGACGATGCTGACTATGTTGTAGCGGCCGTAAATGATGAGTATATAGTTTTGGCTTTGGCTCGACTGGAACCAGTAGGATTAGATGATTGCAAGGTGATAGATAAGTTGATGGGGAGAGAATTAGTTGGCTTGAGATATGAACCTCTTTTTAACCCCCATGAATTTGGGGTGGAGCGAAGAAGGTTTCAGGAAAACTCGGAACTGCAATTGCAGGAACCGGATGAGAATCTGACCTATCGTGTTATTGCCACGGATTTTGTCTCTCTGGAAGACGGCACCGGGATTGTGCATGAGGCACCCGCTTACGGTGATGTCGATTTTGAGGCTGGCAAGAAAATGGGGGTGGATTTTGTCCATATGGTAGATGTGCAGGGTAAAATTACTGGTGACTATCCCTTCTCCGGCAAGTTTGTTAAAGAGGCTGACCCACTGGTTCTTGCGGAGCTTAAGAAAAAAAACCTACTCTTTCGCAGTGAGACAATTCGCCATACCTATCCCTTTTGCTGGCGCTGCAGTTCACCTCTCCTCTATTATGCCAAGCAGACCTGGTATATCCGGACAACAGCGCTAAAAGAAAGCCTTATTACCGGGAACGACGAGATAAATTGGTATCCGGAGCATATCAAGTATGGACGTTTTGGTGACTGGCTTCAGAATAACGTTGACTGGGCGTTTTCTCGGGAGAGATACTGGGGAACACCACTGCCAGTATGGCGTTGCGAAACTTGCAGCGCCTGTGAGTGCATCGGTAGCGTAGAGGAACTCAAGGGTAAATCTAATGTCAGTAATTTCAAAGAGCCCCTTGATTTACATCGTCCCTTCGTTGACGAAATAACCTATGATTGCCCTCAATGCCAGGGACGCATGAAAAGAGTCCCAGAGGTAATTGACTGCTGGTTTGATTCCGGTGCCATGCCTGTAGCTCAGTGCCACTATCCATTTGAGAACAATACCTTGCTTGAAGACGGGCGCTTCCCTGCCGACTATATCTGTGAAGCCGTTGACCAAACCCGCGGCTGGTTCTACAGCTTGCATGCTATTTCTACCCTTTTGTTTGATCGCTCCTGTTACCGGAATGTTATCTGCCTGGGGCATATCCTTGATGCTAAAGGGGAGAAGATGAGCAAGGCGAAGGGCAATGTGGTGGAACCGTCAGTAGTGATTGATAAATACGGGGCTGATGCACTCCGCTGGCATTTTTTAACCGGCTCGCCGCCGGGTAACGTGCGCCGTTTCTCGGAAAAGCTGGTGGCCGAGGTAGCGCGCCGCTTTTTGCTCACCTTATGGAATGTTTATTCCTTTTTCGTTACCTATGCTAATATCGATCAGTTTACTCCCGGTTCAGAAGAGGCCTCATCTCAGCCGGAGCTCGATAAGTGGATTATCTCGGAGCTTAATCAGCTTGTTACTGATGTAGATACCGCACTGGATGGGTATAACCCGACTGAGGCGGGGCGCAAAATAGAGGGTTTTGTGGATAATCTGTCGAACTGGTATGTCCGCCGCAGCCGGAGACGGTTCTGGAAGAGCGAAAATGACGCCGACAAGCTATCAGCCTATACTACTCTTTATCAATGTCTGGTCACCCTGTCCAAGCTGCTGGCACCATTCACGCCCTTTGTAGCCGAGGAAATATACCAGAATCTGGTTTGCTCGGTGTTTCCGGAGGCTCCGGATAGCGTTCACCTGACCGATTTCCCGGTGGCTGACGAAACTAAAATTGATAAGCAGCTGGCGGCTGATACCCGGCTGGTGATCAAGGTATCCAGCCTGGGTCGGGCGGCGCGCAGTCAGGCAGGCATCAAAGTGCGTCAGCCTTTAGCTAAGGTTGTAGTTAGTGTAGCTGGCAGTAAAGAGCAAGCGAGTTTAGAACGGCTGAAGCCCCAAATTCTGGAAGAACTTAATATAAAAGATTTAGACACCGCCAGTCTTGAAGAAGTAGCGAAACTTGATGAGCAAGGCTATGTAGTTAGCTCAGAGGGGGGTAATGCAGTGGCTGTCCCCACCGAGATTTCACCGGAGCTTCTGGCTGAAGGCATGGCGCGGGAGATAGTGCACCGGCTGCAAATGATGCGCCGCTCGGCTGGGTTCGATATTGCTGATTATATTACTACCTGTTATCAGGGGGATGATGATACCCGGCAGGTGATGGCAGATTTTGGTGACTATATTAAACAGGAAACGCTATCCCGAGAGCTAACCGAAAAGGTTCCTGAGGAGAGCAACTATACAGAAAGCTATAAGTTAGGTGGTCACGAGATATTACTCGGGGTTAAAAAATCAGGCTGATCTAACGGGGCGGATTTTCAGCAAGTACGGCATAGGTGGTGCTCTTATTATCACCTCGCCAGAAGACTATTTCTACTTCCTGTCCTATTTCACTGGAATGGATGGCTTCTACCAGGTCTTCGGCGCTGGTTACTTCGTGACCACCCAGGCTGACAATGACATCACCGGGTTCAATACCGGCTTCACCTGCCGGGCTGCCCGAAGATACTTCGGTGATGAAGGCGCCTTCTTCTACCGCTAGCTCATATTGATATATTACGTATTCGTCTACGCTGCGCAGGACTACTCCCAGCCAGGGGCGAATGATATATCCTTTTTGAATTAGTTCCTCTATAATAGGCATTGCTGTTTCGGTACTGATAGCATAGCCGATACCCTCGACTTCAACGGTAGAAATCTTGACACTGGTAATGCCAATCACCTCTCCCTTCATGTTGAGCAACGGCCCGCCACTGTTACCGGGGTTGATAGCAGCACTGGTTTCAATAAGGTTACCCAGCGTTTGGCCTGATACCGGAATCGAGACTCCCAAGCGGCTGACTATGCCCTCCTTAGCGCTAATCCCCAGTCCCAGGGCATTACCGATAGCTACCACCCAGTCGCCGACCTGCAGTTGGGCAGGGTCGCCGATGCTAGCTGCCGGTAGGTTCTGGGCATTTATCTTGACTATTGCCAGGTCGCTAAGCGGATCAGTTCGTGTTGTTTCGGCAGGGTAAGTTTTGCCATCATTGAGAGTTACAGTAACATTCTCGGCTCCTTCCACGACGTGGTTATTAGTTACGACGAGCCCATTTTCATCAATAATCCATCCCGAACCGGCCCCCTCCTGGGTATATGGCCGGTTGAAGATGTCATAGCCTACTACCTCAGTATTGATAGCTACTACCGATGGCTTAACGAGGGCTACTACAGCGGCAATGCTGGGTAACGGTGGAGTATTATCACCTGTGAATGGTAGTGTCCAGTTAGGGTCGATGGGTGATGGTGTAGCAGTAGGGGTAGGGGTAGGTGAGGGGCTTGATGTGGGGGAAATATCCACATTGGGCAGTAACTCACAACCTGCTCCTAAGAGAAGAGCTATTATTAAGACAAAACACAATATTAAGTGTTTTACACTTATGAGTTTCATAGTTATATTGTATCACGGGGACACAATTTGAGCAAAACAGGAGGCCGGGTCAAACCCAGCCCCCT
>CAZNEL010000015.1:0-24844 GCA_964572285.1 uncultured Dehalococcoidales bacterium
GACTATGGTGCTATCCAAAGCAGGCTCGACTGGGTTCCGTGCATTTGAGAGCATAGATAATGCACCCGAGGAGAAGGCACGGGGATTAACTATCGCCATCGCCCATATTGAGTATGAGACCGAGAAACGACACTATGCTCACATAGACTGCCCCGGTCATGCTGACTACATTAAGAATATGATAACCGGTGCTGCTCAAATGGATGGGACGATACTAGTGGTGAGTGCTCCGGACGGGCCTATGCCGCAGACTAGAGAGCACGTCCTACTGGCTCGCCAGGTAGAAGTCCCCTCTATAGTAGTCGCCCTGAATAAAGTTGATATGATGGAAGACGAGGAGCTTTTAGAGCTGGTAGAGATAGAGGTAAGGGAACTGCTGAGCAAGTATAATTTCCCTGGGGATGAGATACCAGTGATAAGAGTAAGCGCACTCAAAGCTCTGGAGTGTGGCTTTGGCAAGAGGGAATGCCAGTGGTGCGGCCCCATCTGGAAGTTGATGGATGCTGTGGATAGCTATATCCCTACTCCGGTGCGACCCAAAGACCAGCCCTTCTTGATGCCAGTAGAGGACGTCTTCAGTATCAAGGGTAGAGGTACGGTACCAACCGGTAGGGTAGAACGAGGCGTAATTAAACCCGGGGCTGAGATAGAATTAGTCGGCTTACACCACGAGCCACGCAAGCTAATAGCTACCAGCCTGGAGATGTTTCATAAGATCTTAGATTATGCTGAACCCGGGGATGCGGTGGGTATCTTGCTTCGAGGCGTAGACCGAGAAGATATCGAGCGAGGCCAGGTACTGGCGGCTCCTGGCACCATTAAACCACATACCTATGCCGAGGCTGAAGTATATGTTTTGGGCAAGGAGGAGGGAGGCCGGCATACACCCTTCTTCAATGGATACAAACCTCAATTTTATATCAGGACAACAGATGTTACCGGAACCATTGAGCTACCAGAAGGGGTGGAGATGGTTATGCCCGGTGATAGCACAACCATGAAAATAAAACTCATATACCCAGTAGCTCTAGAGAAAGGTTTGCGATTCGCTATTCGGGAAGGTGGTAAGACAGTAGGTGCCGGTAGCTTTACCAGCATTATAGAATAATTATGGCGAGAAAAACTGAAGCGAGAGTCATTATTCATCTTGCTTGTACCGAGTGCAAGGAGCGGTCATATACTACTACCAAAAATAGAAGAAATGACCCCCAGCGATTGGAGCTTAAAAAATATTGCCCTCGATGTCGCACCCAACAACTCCACAGGGAGATCAAATAGGTCAGCGAAGAAGAGGTGGTAAGGTCTTGATATGACACAGCAAACTGCAATTGTCAAGCGAGCAACTGCGAGGTTTAGATTCATCGGCGAGATTATAGCCGAACTGAAGAAGGTGGTTTGGCTCAGTAAGCGGGAGGCCGCTTACTTAACAACTCTGGTGCTGATCGTAGCCATCATCATGGGATTATTCTTGGGTGCACTTGACTATGGTTTTACTCAGCTAGTTGACAAAGTTTTTCTGGGTGGGTAGTGTGCGATTATTCCCATTGAAAGCTATAAGTTACAACATAGGGAATAATCTTTTGCTTCCCCAAAATCTTTAACCGGGTGAGGTTGTTTGTGGAGGAAAATCAAAAACTTTGGTTTGTAGTTCATACTTATTCGGGGTATGAGGAACGGGTTAAACGGAACTTAGAGCAACGCATCAAGTTCATGGATACCATAGATATCTCCCAGGTAATAATACCTACCGAAGATGAGATCGAGGTTAAAAACGGGCAGAGGCGCACGGTTACTAAGAAGATACTCCCTGGTTATATCATCGTCCAGATGAAAATGACCAACCAGAATTGGAATGTAGTGCGTAACACCCCCGGCGTCACCGGTTTCGTTGGTAGTGGTAATAAGCCGACCCCACTCAAAGAAGACGAGGTTGAACAAATTTTGAAACAGATGGCAGCTGAAGCTCCAAGGGTTAAGCCCGGCTTCCGCCAGGGGCAGAGTATTCGGGTGGTTGATGGACCTTTCATTGACTTTGTCGGCATAGTAGATGAATTAAGCTCAGATAAGGGTAAAGCTAAGGTGCTACTTTCCCTCTTCGGGCGGGAGACACCGGTAGAGCTTGACTTCTTACAAATGGAGAAACTCTAAATTTATTTTTTAGTTAGAGGACATCATGGCGAAAAAGGTTAAGGCAATAATCAAACTGCAAATTGTAGCCGGGAAAGCTAATCCAGCACCTCCGGTAGGACCAGCTTTGGGTCAGCACGGGGTTAATATTATGGCCTTTTGCAAGGACTATAATGAGCGTACTGCTTCGCAGGCCGGCTCTATTATTCCCGCAGAAATAACTGTTTTTGCTGACGGAACATTCACCTTTATTACTAAGACACCACCCGCTACCGATTTGCTCAGAAAAGCAGCCGGTATAGAAAAGGGGTCCAGCACTTCTAGTCATGAAAAGGTCGGCGTGCTATCCCGAGACAAGCTTCAGGAAATAGCCCACCTCAAGGCTAAGGACCTGAACGCTATCAATCTCGAAGGCGCGGAGCGGATTATAGAAGGCACTGCTCGCAGTATGGGCATTGAGATAGAGTAAGAGAAAATGACAAGACACAGTAAAAATTATAAAGAAGCAGATAAATTGGTAGATAGAACAAAGATTTATTCTCCTCAGGAAGCTATTGAGTTGACTAAGCAAGCGGCTCATGTCAAGTTTGATGAGACTGTTGAACTTCATCTTCAGATGGGTATCGACCCGCGAAATGCCAGTCAGCAGGTACGTGGCGTAGCCCTCGTACCGCACGGATTGGGAAAGAAAGTCCGAGTGCTGGTTTTTGCCCAGGGTGAGGCAGAAAGGATTGCTTCCAGCGCCGGGGCAGATTACGTGGGGAGTGATGAGTTGATTAAAAAGATCGAGGCTGGCTGGCTGGATTTTGATATTACTATAGCTACTCCTGATATGATGGGTAAGGTGGGAAAACTGGGGAAGGTTTTGGGTAGGAAAGGGCTAATGCCTAACCCTAAGTCAGGGACAGTGGTGCCAGCTGATGATTTACCTCGAGTTATTGATGACGCTCGCAAAGGTCGGGTAGAATTCAAATTAGACAGGACAGCTATTATCCATGTTCCTTTGGGCAAGGTGAGTTTTGAAGCGGACAAGCTAATGGATAACCTCACAGCAGTGATAGAAGCAATTGTCAAAGCTAAACCTAGCGGAGTCAAGGGACAGTACGTTAAAACTGCTTTCATGGCCAGTACCATGGGACCTGGCATACAGCTGGACCTCAAACCTACCCTGGCCTTGAGCTCCAGTTGACACCGTTACTTGACTCAGGATGACGGGTGTGGCTATACTAGGGAAGTTTGACTAGCTGTTTAACAGTTTTATATAATATTTGGCATTGTCCTGAGAACGCAGGCGCCGATTTAGGCTTAAAGTAATGCCTGCCGAGGCAAGCTGGAACTATAAACTAACAGTTCTACTCTTAAAAAGAATGGTATTGGTAGTAAGTTCTTGTGCTTCGGCACAAGAACTTTTTTAATAAAATGCTCAGGTGATAGTCAGGGGGTAACAAAGAATGTCTAGAGAAAAAAAGGCACAGATTATAGATAAGTTACAGGATATTTTTTCTACCTGTAGTATTGGTATCTTAACAGACTACCGGGGTCTGGCAGCCCCAGAGATGACTAAGCTACGGCGTAGCCTCAGGGAAGAGGGCATTGAGTATAAGGTTATTAAGAATACCTTGGCCCGCTTCGCTGCCGAAAGGGCTGGCAGGAGCGATCTAATCAGTCTCTTTAGCAACCCGATTTCTATTGCCTTTAGCCATGGTGACGTAATTGCACCAGCTAAAGTCCTGGCTGACTATATCAATACATCAAGGGAAGCTATACGTATCAGAGGGGGTTTTCTCAGCGACAGGTTACTTACCAGGGAAGATGTAATGGCACTGGCTAAGTTACCATCGAGAGAAATATTATTGGCCAAGGTGGTGGGTGGTATGCAGAGCCCGATAATTATTTTGCTCAGCCATCTTGCCGCCCCTATGAGAGGCTTGGTCAACGTGTTACAAGCTAGAATTCAACAGTTAGAAGAAAGTAAGAGTACACTATCAGAGAATTAAGTATCGGGCAAGAGATTCTTATAATCGTATCACAAAACACAATTCAACACAGGAGGGAGAGTCAGAATGACAGACGAAGTAGAAACCACAGGTGGGGAAACAGCTAACGTGGAGACATCCACCGAACAAGTCGCTGAGAAGCCTAAGAAGGCCAAAGCAACTACAGCTAAGAAAGAGCCTCAAGCCAAGGAAAAATCAACAGTTGACGAAATAATGACCACTATCAAAAATATGACAGTGCTGGAACTGGCAGACTTAGTAAAGACCCTGGAGACCGAGTTTGGTGTAAGTGCTGCGTTACCAATGGTAGCCGCTGGTGCGACACTGGCTGATGCTGGCGCCGCCGCTCCAGCTGCAGAAGAACAGACAGAGTTTACCGTAACCCTTAAAGAAATAGGAGCAAATAAGATTAGCGTGATTAAAGCAGTGCGTGAGCTAACCACCCTGGGCTTAAAAGAAGCTAAAGATTTAGTGGAAAGTGCACCAGCCGCGGTTAAGGAAGGGATTAACAAGGATGAGGCAACTACCATAAAGCAAAAACTTGAAGCTGCCGGTGCCACTGCGGAAGTTAAATAACACCACTTGAAAACGACGCTGAAAAAGCGTATAGTTATCGCTAAAGGGCGCTTCCACGGGGAGAAAGTGGTATGCCTGATTATTTTATTCTGATGGGTATGGGTGGTTTGTTTGTCATCCTTGGCATAGCCTCGGTTTTCTGGGGCAAGAGGGAGGCGAAGGGGTACTATGATATCATATCCACTCGCTCCGATGTAAGGGAGTTCCTAGAGCACGAGCCAGAGCGCCCTGAACCTGGGGCGTTAAGGATAGGCGGTTGGATAGCCATTGCTATAGGCTTGCTTATGGTGGTGATGGGTGGTGCCTTCTGGCTCTGGAGTTGATATTTTTATATGCCTAATTCCTCACCAACCAACATCACATTTATTCGCCCTTGCTCCCGAGCCATAGCGCCTTCGATAATCACGGTATAACGGCAGATTCTAGAGGCATGGTTACAGTCAACACAGCGACCGGTCCTGACACAAGGCAGGTCGCTGAATTCATCCCGGTGATGCTTTAGATGGTGTCGCTTGGCATTCATCGGTGCCGCAAAATTGTGGATACGTTCCAGAGCTTCGTTTACATCCTTAACAATCTTGTTAACTCCGACGACAACAATCACCTTTTCTGGCCCAAATATAAGAGCTGAAACCCGGTTCCCCCAACCATCAATATTGACCAACTTGCCATCAAGGGTAATAGCATTAGTGCCGACCAAATATATATCAGCGGAGAAAACTTCTCTGGCTATTTCCCGTTTCTGTTCCCATTCGGGAACAATGAAAAAACCTTCGGCATCCCTCTCCAGCGGGTCAATAATTCTGTTCTGGTTGCGCTTTTCAAGTTCCGGAATAACTCCCACCTGGTCAAGGCTAACCGAGTCCCCACGGGCAACAACTACCCCCGGGGGAATCATCTCCATGATAGTGGTAAGCGCCTCCTGCCGGTTGGGTACATATTGACCGTTTATGTTCCCCTTTTGGAGTTTCTTTATTACCGTTTTAGCACGCTCTTCATAGACCCACGCCTTCTCTTGGCTCACATCAGTCTCGTCTATCATAGCGCTCCTTTCTTGAAAATATAGGAAACCCATCTCCACGAAGTATAGGTTACATTTGCCATTATATCAATAACTTCTGTAGAATGAGCTTTGGGGCGGTCTGGAGCGGAGCATAGAGTAAACCTCCTCGGGTAGTTTGCTCCTATTGGGGTGCCCCCATTTTTAGTACCACCTACAATGAGAGACTTCCCACTTTCTCCACTGGTTGATTAACCTCTCTTACCCGATTCTTTTCGTAGTATCGCCTGGCAAACTCGCTCCGATGTAAGGGAGTTCCTAGAATACGAGCCAGAGCGCCCTGAACCCGGAGCGTTGAAGATAGGCGGCTGGATAGCTATTGCCGTTGGTCTGCTTATGCTAGTAATGGGGGTTATTTTCTGGCTCTCCGGTTAAGGTATCTCCATTCCTGTTATTGCACTTTCATATTGAGATAGTTTCTGATAGTCAGGATGGCCTCGCTTCTGAGCAAGTTCTAATATGTCCTTTAAATACCATTCAAGTGATTTTACGCCCTGTGCCAGCAATTTCTCAATGGCTTTGTCACTTTCGGGGAATTCTTTGTAAAACATTGCATAACAATAAAACCACAATTCTAACTCTAGCTCCAAGTCCTTATCTTCTTTGTTATGCTCAAAAGCTCTCCCGATCATTGTTTTGGCTTTATCCAACTCGTCTTTTACTATCAAGACTTTTGCATAATTACCAAAATGCGTGGCACTTTCAGTACACAATTCAACTGCTTTTTTGTAGAAATCTTCAGCCTTTTTATAGTCTCTTCGGACGTCCATTAACAAAAGAGCATAACCACCAAAATTTCGGGCGTCCTTAGGATCAAGCTTTATAGCTTTTTTGAATAAGTCTTCAGCACGATCATAGTCTTTTCGAATTTCCATCAGGAAGTGAGCATAGGCTCCAAAGAATCGAGAGCTCTTGGGATTTATCTCAATAGTCTGTTTGTAGAATTTCTCAGCGCCATTGTAGTCCTTCCTGGTATCATAAAGGAAGTTGGCGTAGACGTGTAAAACATCAGCGTTCTTAGGTTCAACGTCAATGGCCTTAAGAAAGCACTCGTTTGCTTTATCGTATTCTTTTCTAATCCACCACAAAAAATAGGCATAGTCACCTAAACATAAGGCATTCCTAGAATCTATTTCGATAGCCTTTTGGTAGCAACTTTCGGTTCGGTCATAGTCCTCACGGATATCCATTAAGAAGCGGGCATAATTATATAGAACAATAACATTCTTTGAGTCTAGCTCGACAGCTTGCTGGAAATATCCTTCCGCCTCGTCATAGTCTTTGCGCACATACCACAAAAAGTTAGCGTATTTATAGAGAAGTTCAGTGTCTTGTGGAGATTGTTTCAGCCTTTTCTGAAACTCTCTTTCTAAACTATAGGGGTTCTTTATTTTTCTCTGATAAAGAAAGTATCTGATGTCCGGATAAAAAAAGAATGCAAGAAGTAATATAATTAATACTGCTGATAACAGACTGTGGGCTGCGTTACTATAACCGGGAATCAGTTCTCCTAACCATCTTGGACGGAGTAAATGTAAGGTAATGTCAATAAAAACGATAATGATGAGTATTAGTGTAGTCAGGGTATACTTGGCACGAATTTTTGCATATGCTATCCCTACCTTTACACCAATAAATAGCAGCGTTGCAAGAAAAAGTACGTTAATTAATAAACTATAATCTATCATATTAATACTTAATAATATTCGTATGCATCAATGTCGTCAATATCAACAGCATAGTATCCTTTATCACTCGACCATGCGGCTAACTTTGTTGACATTTAATAACCACAAAAGCTCCCCTATACCATCCTTCTCGGTCTATACTGAATAGCTTCCGCCAGATGATGGGCTTTAATTATTTCTGAACTTTCCAGGTCGGCGATGGTGCGAGCCAGCTTAAGTATACGGTGGAAGGCACGGGCAGACAAGTATAGTTGTTTCATAGCTGCTTTGAGCAAGCTTTGAGCATCGGTTTCTGTCTGACAAAACTTTCTGACTTCTGCCGGCGTCATCTCAGTATTACAGGTTAGCCTCGTGCCTTCAAAGCGTCTTTGCTGCCAGGAACGAGCAGATTGAACCCGTGCTCGAACCGCCTCTGATTTCTCACCCAACCTGTCATCAGCCAGCTTCTCATAGTCAATGTGGGGCACTTCAACAAAGATATCAACCCGGTCAATGAATGGTCCGCTGATACGCTTCTGATACCGGGAAACCAAACCGGGAGAGCAGGTGCATTGCCTGAACGGGTCGCCGTAGTAGCCACACGGGCAGGGGTTCATGGCTCCCACCAGCATGAAGTTGGCCGGAAAGGTCACACTACCCTGAGCCCGGCTGATAGTAACCACTTTGTCCTCCAGAGGCTGGCGCAGTATCTCCAGTAGTGAATGCCCAAACTCAGGAAGCTCATCAAGAAACAAAACTCCCCGATGACTGAGGCTTATTTCACCAGGTCTAGGCCAGTGTCCGCCACCCACCAGGCCAGCATTGGAGATGGTATGGTGCGGAGACCGGAAAGGGCGATGTCTAATCAACGGAGTGTCTGATGGCAGCAGGCCACTCACACTGTATATCTTGGTAACTTCCAGAGCTTCCTCGGTAGTCATTAGCGGCAATATAGAAGGCAGCGACCGCGCCAACAGCGTCTTGCCACTTCCCGGCGGGCCACACATGATAACGTTATGTCCGCCAGCAGCTGCCACCTCCAGTGCTCGTTTAACATGCTCCTGCCCTTTAATATAAGCCAGGTCAACAGCTACTGAGACCGCCGGGGCGTCTTCTTGAACTTCATCAGGTATATACTCCGGAGCTGGTATCTCTCCACGTAAATAGCTAACCAACTGGGATAGCGAGACGACGGGAATAATCTGAGTTCCTTGCACTAAAGATGCCTCTCTGGCATCGGCATCAGGCACGATGATAGTAGACAGTCCTTCCTGGTGAGCCAGAGCAACCATAGGCAGGATGCCATTTGTATGACGCAGGCTGCCATCCAGAGACAACTCCCCAAGGAGAATAGCCCGAGAAACATCAGCAGACACTTGCTCTGAGCTGAGAAGAATACCAATGGCAATGGGTAAATCGTAGGCTGGGCCAGCTTTTTTAAGGTCAGCCGGTGCCAAATTAACTACGATGCGCCTCATCGGGAAAGTAAAGCCGGAGTTACGGATAGCGGCTCGTACCCTCTCCCTGGCTTCCTGGACAGCAGCATCCGGCAAACCTACTATAGTAAAAGAAGGTAAACCAGACGAAATATCAACCTCAACCTCGACAACAGCCCCATCTAATCCAACGACAGCACAGCTTATTACCTTGGCTAACATAATTCGTCTTATACTATATCACAAACCAGTAGGCATATGGAATGTAGTTACGACTTTGGGCAGAGGGAGAAGGTTATACCAGAGTTAATTTTATTTTGTATAGCTTGCGTTATTCAAACCAAAAAGGACACCAGCCACCGCAATCTCGTTAGCGGTCTAGTGCCCTTTTTAATTTACATCATTCCTAACTCATCTAGTACCCTGAGTACTCTCCAGCCCTCAGTCCAGCCGGCTGTTCCATGCATTGCTAGTAGCACTCCAGTAGTTTCTACTAGCTCTTCTTTCGTGGCTCCAGATTCTATCGCTTTTCTGGTTTGGTACACGATGCAGTCTTCACAACCAAGTGTAAGTGCCACAACTAATGCTTGTAGCCGTTTAGATTTGCTACTCAGTACTCCGTCCTTGTAGACTACATCCTCCAAACGGAAAAATTCAGCCCTTACGTCAGGTAGAAGTTGACCACGCATCTCCCAATACTTTTCCTTATGTTCATACCAATCCAATTCTCTTCGTTGTTTATCCACTTCCATCACCTCCTGTATTTATTAGTGAAATCTGCGAACCAAAGGAGCACCAGCCACCGCACTATTAATTAGCGGTTACCAGTGCCCTTCTTTAATCCTCATCTCACTACCCCACTACTAAATATTCTATTGTTCAGGTCATTTCACATATTGTAGCTTTATTATAGACCTATTCATGATATTATCAATACCTCTGAGGAGCAATGAGGCATTAGGCATGAGAAATATAGTTGCACCACTCAAAAGGGTGAGTTAATAAATAATCTCTATCGGCTTGCTGTGCCTTAGATCAAGTGTTACAATTTCAATGTAGTCCAAGATGTTGCGAGACATATATGCCATTAGATTCCATAGTTGTTAAAGGAGCCCGGGAGCACAACCTTAAGAATATAGATGTGGTCATCCCTCGCGATAAGCTGGTGGTTATTACTGGAGTTTCCGGCTCGGGCAAAAGTTCACTGGCATTCGATACCATCTATGCCGAAGGCCAGCGCCGCTATGTAGAATCCCTGGCCGCCTATGCCCGCCAGTTTCTAGGCCGGATGGAAAAACCCGAGGTTGATTATATCGAAGGTTTAAGCCCGGCAATCTCTATTGATCAAAAAGGCCCGAGTCGGAATCCACGGTCCACAGTAGGCACAGTAACCGAGATTTACGATTACCTGAGACTTCTTTTCGCCCGGGTTGGCCATCCACATTGCCCCAAGTGCGGGCGCGAGATTACCATGCAAACAGTACAGCAAATTGTGGATGCTATTCAAAAACTCCCGGATGGCAGCCGTATCATGCTTCTAGCCCCGCTAATTAGAGACCGTAAGGGCGAATACCAGTCGGTGTTCGATGATCTGCGAAAAGCAGGTTACGCACGTGTTCGGATCGATGGACAAGTACATGACCTGTCAGAAGAGCTGCAACTGGATAAGAACAAGAAACACATCATCGAAGCCGTGGTAGATAGATTGGTAATCGGGCAGAGTGGCAGCCAAAGCCGCATTGCCGATTCAGTAGAGACCGCCCTCAAGCTCGGGGCCGGGGTAGTAATGGTATCTATTATTGACGGTGAGGAATTATTATTTTCCGAGCACTTTGCCTGTGTACACTGCGGTATCAGCCTGGGCGAGATAGCCCCCAGAACCTTTAGCTTTAACAGCCCTCATGGTGCCTGCCCAGCCTGTACTGGTCTGGGGATTAAACTAGAGATAGACCCGGATTTAGTTATCCCCAACAAGGAACTCTCCATCACTCATGGGGCAATCCATCCCGTGTGGTATTCCACCTGGTATTCCGACCAGTTCGAGTCTTTAGCCCAGCACTACGGCTTTTCTCTGAATACCCCCGTTAAGGAACTTAGTGAGCATCAGTTAAAGCTGATACTATTTGGTGAAGAAGGAGAATTTATCAAATATCGCAGCCGCTATGGCCACACCAGAGAATACTTCAGTGGCTACGAAGGAGTGATTCCCCGCATGGAGCGCCTGTATCATGACACAGAGTCTGAAAACTCACGGGCTAACATTGAGCGCTACATGGTATCGCGGACATGCCCCGTCTGTGATGGGCAAAGACTGAAACCAGAGTCTTTAGCAGTAACCATCAGCAGCAAAAATATTATGGAGGTTAGCTCCATGTCTGCCACCCAGGCGCTGGAGTGGATAGCCACTCTCAACAGTGGCCAGAAAGCGATTCTTAGCAAGCGTGAACAAATGATAGCCCACCAGATTATTAAAGAGATCCGATCCCGCCTCGGTTTCCTCAAAGATATCGGGCTGGATTATCTTACCATTGACCGTGCCTCAGCTACCCTTTCCGGTGGTGAAGCACAACGAATTCGCCTGGCGACACAGATTGGCAGCGGACTCATGGGGGTACTCTATATTTGTGATGAGCCGACAGTGGGCCTGCACCCAGCCGATGACTACCGCCTGATTAAGACCCTAAAGAGATTAAGAGATCTGGGTAATACCGTGCTGATCGTTGAGCATGATGAAGCGATGATGAGAGCGGCTGACTACATTATTGATATCGGACCGGGAGCCGGAGAGCATGGGGGCCGGGTTGTTGCCACCGGCACGCTAGATGACATTATGAACACAAAGGAATCGATAACCGGCCAGTATCTTAGCCGGGCAAAGCAGATTCCTCTGCCACTGAAACGCCGTCCCGGCTCAGGTGAAGAGGTAGTAATCAAAGGCGCCAGAGAGAACAACCTGAAAAACATAGATGTTCATATTCCGCTAGGCAAATTTGTGTGTATTACCGGGGTTTCGGGTAGCGGTAAGAGCACCCTTATTGATGATATTCTGTATAAAAAGCTGGCACAGCTCTTTTACCAGTCGCGGGAGAGAGCCGGCTATTGTGATGGTATTATCGGTGTAGAGAACATCGATAAGGTAGTCAATATTGACCAGTCCCCCATCGGGCGTACCCCCCGCAGCAACCCTGCCACCTATACCGGCACGTTTACTCCTATCCGCGAGCTTTTTGCCACTGTTCCTGAGGCACGAATGAGAGGTTACGCTCCGGGTCGTTTTTCATTCAATGTTAAGGGTGGGCGTTGCGAAGCCTGTCGCGGGGAAGGATTTATTCAAATTGAGATGCAATTCTTGCCTGATGTGACTGTTCCCTGCGAGGTATGTAAAGGTAACCGATACAACCGTGAGGCCCTGGAGATAAGGTTTAAGGGCAAAAACATTGCCGAAGTGCTCAATATGACAGTGGAACAGGCTCTGACTTTCTTTAAGAACTTCCCCAAGATAAAAACCAAGCTTCAGACCTTAAACGATGTTGGGCTGGGCTATATTCGTCTCGGCCAGCCAGCTCCCACTCTCTCCGGCGGTGAGGCACAGCGAGTTAAACTGGCCACCGAGCTATCAAAGCGAGCCACCGGCAGGACACTATACATTCTGGATGAACCAACCACAGGTTTATCCTTCGCCGATGTAGCAGCTTTGCTACAAGTACTGCAGCGCCTAGTTGATACCGGGAATACGGTGATTGTTATCGAACACCACCTGGATGTTATAAAGAATGCAGACTGGATTATTGATCTTGGGCCAGGTGCTGGCGATTTGGGGGGCTACATAGTAGCAATCGGGACACCCGAGAAGATAGCCGAAGAAAGAGAATCAGCCACCGGGCAGTTTTTAGATAAAGTGTTGCATAGAGATATTAACTATGCCTTGACCAGTTAACTGCTGTCCAAGTTGATATTCTCTCGGTTGTTGTGATTATTATTTGCTTGAAGGAGAAATTTGCCTGATACCAAAAACCCCAAGTTTTTCTATGGCTATGTCATAGTTGCGGCTGCCTTTGTTATGCTAATGATATTGGGGAGTACATATTACTCCTTTGGTGTTTTTTTCAGCCCGTTGTTAGTCGAGTTTGGCTGGACTAGAGCCATGACTTCAGGTGCCTTTTCACTTTGTATTATGTTAGAGGGTTTGCTAGGTATAGTTATGGGAAGAGCAACCGATAGGTGGAGCCCGCGGATAGTGATAACACTCTGTGGGTTCCTTTTAGGGTTGGGGTATTTGCTAATGTCACAGATTAGTGCTCTCTGGCATTTCTATCTGTTATATGGGGTAATAATAGGTATTGGGTTGGGGGGTCTATGGGTCCCACCAGTATCAATTGTAGTCAGGTGGTTTACCAAAAGAAGAAATATGATGACGGGTATTGCTATAGCGGGCACAGGTGTAGGCGGGTTGATTGCTCCACTGTTAGCTAATTGGCTTATCTCCACTTATGCCTGGCGTCTATCTTACGTAATCTTGGGTAGTATAGTTTTGGTGCTTATTATTCTGGCCGCCCAGTTTCTAAAACGTGACCCAGCCCAGGTAGGACAGTTGCCCTACGGTGAAAATGTAAGAGAAGTACACGGGTTGCAAATAGAAAATAGCGAGCTTTCACTCAGGGAGGCAGTCTATACCAAACAGCTTTGGCTCGTTTCTGGCATGTTCTTCTGTTTTGGATTTTGTGTGTTTAGCGTTATGGTACATATTGTGCCGCATGCCATTGAGCTGGGAATTCCAGCCGCCAACGCAGCCAACATTCTGGCTGTTATTGGTGGAGTGAGTATTGCTGGTAAAACGATAATGGGTGCGGCTACCGATAGAATAGGGACTAGAACGGGGATTATCATTGGCCTTATTTTGATGATTGTGACTTTAACCTGGTTAATAGTAGCCAGAGAGCTATGGATGCTCTATCTATTTGCTGCCTTCTTTGCCTTTGGTTATGCTTCCATGGTAGCTTTGATGTCACCGATAGTAGCTGAGTTATTTGGGCTAAGCTCACTTGGTGCCCTCCTGGGGATTGTTAACTTTGCTGCCACAATTGGCTGTGCTATTGGTCCGGTCCTAGCTGGATGGTTATTTGATATTAGTGGGAGCTATCAGCTAGCTTTCCTGGTTTGTGTAGCAATCAGTATTATCGGCCTTATACTAACGTTGTTCTTAAAGCCAACCCATAGACAAATAAGTAATGCATAGTTAGCCTTCCGTTTTTATCAAACTAAATATGTATTACAGTTAGCAGAGTCTTATTTTGGATAGATATGAAGCTTTGCCATCAGTAGTAAGTAAAAAACCTAGATTCTTCTATGGTTATATTATAGTTTTAGTTGCCCTCGGCATTCAGATGGTTAGCTGGGGTATGGTTAATAGTTTTGGTGTTTTTTTTAAACCACTATTATCAGAGTTTGGCTGGTCAAGGGCAACGATATCCGGGGCTACCTCGCTGAATATACTCCTGTCTGGTTTGGTAGGTGTTATTGCAGGAGTTTTAAACGATAGGTCTGGCAGGCCCAGAATGGTTATGACTGCCTGTGGCCTCTTTTTTGGCTTAGGCTATTTGTTAATGTCGCAGCTCAATACTATCTGGCAGTTATATTTATTCTATGGCATTGTAGTAGGTATCGGTCTGAGTGCTACAGATGTTGTGCTATTATCCACAATAGCCAGGTGGTTTGTAAAAAGAAGAGGAACGATGAGTGGTATTATCAAAGTTGGTGCGGGGATAGGTATATTCATTATGCCTCTAGTGATAAATAAACTCATCTTTGCATACGACTGGCGCAACTCTTTTATTGTCCTAGGTACTCTGGCTCTAGTATTTATCACCTTAATTGCCCAGTTACTACGGCGAGACCCGAGTCAAAAGGGACTGTTACCAGATGGTGAGGAGGCAGTAACTGGTGCCAGCCGAGATCTGGCAAAGGAAGGCTTATCCTTTCTAGAAGCAACGCACACCAGGCAATTCTGGGAGATTTGTGCTATATATCTGATAACTGTCTTCTGTGCCCTGACTATCCTCACTCATATTACTCTTCATGCAATAGACATTGGCATTTCGGCGACAAATGCCGCCGCTCTCTTATCTAATATTGGGGGAGCAAGTATAGTCGGTAGGCTGGTAATGGGTAATGTCAGCGATAGAATTGGGCCTAAGCGGGCAATGGCTATTTGTTTTTTTATTTTGGTAGCAGTTTTATCATGGCTACTATTATCCCAAGAGCTATGGATGTTATATTTGTTTAGTACTGTATATGGCTTTACTCATGGTGGCTTCGCTACGCTCATCTCACCAATGGTGGCTGAACTATTCGGGACCCGTTCCCTGGGTACAATCTTTAGTACTGTTGCCTTAAGTGGCACTATTGGAGGAGCTATTGGGCCTTTCTTAGCAGGATTGCTATTTGATACTCAAGGAAGCTACCGGCTAGCCTTTCTGATCTGTACAGCACTCAGCATTATCGCTCTTGTGTTAGCATCACTACTAAAACAACCGACACGATAAACAAATGAATTGAAAAAAGGCGCTTGATTTTCTTAAGGCAGATGCAGAGAAGAAAACAACAGTATCACTGCCAATCTCGGCTTGTAAACTAGCTTACTTCAAGCGTGGAACCGTCGGCGGTTTTAACAACTTCAATACGAGCAGGAAACGCGTCTTTAAGCTCGTCAATATGAGTGATGACAATTATCTTTTCGAAGTCATCCTGAATAGAATTTATCCCCTCTTTAATTTTTTCTATGCCGCCACTATCTTGAGTGCCAAAGCCTTCGTCGATGACCAAAGTGGGGAGCGGCGCTCCAGCCCGCCTGGCTAGCAGCTTGGACAGAGCAATGCGAATGGCAAAGTTAATACGGAAGGCTTCACCGCCACTAAACATTTCATAATTTCGTGTTCCTAACTCATCAGAGATATTGATATCCAGGGTTTCCAGTAAATTTCCTGTCTTTGTTTCCCGCTGAGTTTCAATCTTCACCTGCATTCTATTATCAGTCATACGCCCCAACAATCTATTGGTCTCAACCTCAATCTCAGGAAGTGTCATTTCGATGAGCAAAGCCTGTACCCCTCTTTTGCCAAATGCTTGAACCAACTCCCTATAGATACTCTCTTGCTTGGCAAACTGGATCAGCAGCGTTTCCTTTTCCCCCTTCTTTGACTCCAGCTCAGAACAGCGCTGTAGCTTTGCCTTCACACCCCACACTGTCTCCTGGGCTTGCTTCTGCTGTGTTGCTAGTGCTTGATGCTCAGCTTCGGCTTGAGCTAAATCACTACCTAGCTGGGGAAGCAAACAAAGCTCTGTAACCATGCCTTGTCTTTTCTGATTATCAACTTCTAAGCTGTGCCGTAGTTCTTGAGCAGCGTGCTCAGCGCTAGAAGCAGCCTCCTTTTCTTGATTGATGAGCCTATCGGCTTCTTCCAATTTTCGCTTCGCTGTTTCATACTTTGCTAACTCAGTCAGGCGATTTCGTACCTGTTCATGCTGCGGTGAATCATAGCCCAATCTGGCTAATTCACTGTCAACTTCATTTAGAGCCTCCTGCTCAACGACAGCAAAATCCTTCTTGGCCAAGTGTTGTTCAATTTCAGCCAGTTTTTCTCCCATCTCTTTTAAGTTTTTGCTTGACTCTTCAGCTACGGTAACCTCTTTATTAAGAATACCGGCTCTACTCTGGACTGAGGCTCTATCTCGATCTAGTATGGCTTCTAGCTGCGATATTTCACCATCAAGCGAGTCTATTCCCAGCTTCTTCTGAGCTAACTCAGATCGATTCGACTTAAGGGCACTAGATTTATTGTCTCTATCAGCAGCATACGTGGTCTCAATTCGCCGTCGCTCGTCTGTACCCAACTCGGTCTCGCACAGTGGGCATTTGGCATCACTCTGAGTTGCCAGCAAATTGAGTTTTTCCGCTACCTCCTCTATCTCTTTCTCTAGCCGGCTTTTATTAGCCCCCAGGTGGTGAATCTGAGCGCGTAGTTCCTGATTACTTTGCCTCTTCTGACGCAACGTTCCCTCAATCTCAGCCAACCGCTTCCGTTCAACCTGCATCTGTTGAAGCTCGTTTCTAAGAGAGGGCAGTTTTTGAGAAAGCGTTTCCAGTTCGGTAATTCTGTTTTGAGCTATGGCGTGTTCCTGGAGTAGCTGCTGCCCGGCTTTAGTGATAGCCATATCTAACTTGTATTTGCGTTCATTTAACCGGCTGACCAGTCTGAACTTTTGGTCAAGTTCGTCGTCTAATTCCTTGGCTTCGGTAAACTGAGTATAGCCTTCTTCTATGATAGGACGCTGGGTGAGTAGCTCTTCATACTCCTTGATCCTGGAGAGGTGTTGCCTAGCCTGGTCATCCCAACGCTTCATTTCCCTCTCTGTCTTTGTTATGTGTTCCTCTAACTGCGATAGCTGAAGCTTTCTGTTTTCCAGAGCTTGCTTCTCTTGTCGCAAGCGACTCAGCCGTAATTCCTGCTCTTTTGTTATTGTGTCTACGTTAGAGAGTTCATTTTGTGCCTGCTCAAAATCACCCTCATATACCGACTTACGAGCCAGCTCATCTGAAATATCGTTGATAGCACTCTCCAACTGTACCTTCCCTGCCTCTTGCTCTTTAGCCAGGTTTTTAGCTTGCTCCTCAAGCTGGTCATATAAAGACAGCTCAAGAATATCGGCTAGTACCTGCTTACGTTCGCCGGGGCGTTTAATAGTGAACTCATCGGCATGCCCCTGACGAAGGTAAGCACTATTCTTAAAAGTATCATAGTCCATATGAAGAGTATCAATAATCTTCTGCTGTGTCTGGCTTACACTATTGCCACTAATGGACCTGAAGCCGTTCCCCGTAGCCACCTGAAATTCCAAGATGGTCTGCCCTGAGCCTCTCCGCCGCCTGGGTTTAGAGTGCTTGCGTATGATGCGATAGGGTTGCTCGCTGACAGCGAAGTCAAATTCCACCTCCATCTCAACCTGACCCTGATAAATAAGGTCGTCATCACTTTTAGCCCTAGCTTTTCCCCACAGTGCCCAGGTTACGGCATCAATCAGGGCCGATTTACCGTTGCCATTGTCACCACAGATGCAGGCGGTGTGAATACCATCAAGGGAGAGCAGTGGCACATTATCCCGGTAGCACATGAAATTGCGCATGCTTAACTTAATGGGAATCATCTAGAAACTCCAGATAACAACATTCCTTACTTCATTTTAGCATAATTAACAGATTGTTTATCTGCTTCACCCCAGCTTGACAGCAATCTGACTCAGTTCTCGAAATAGTATTGGCAAAGTTGAATAGTTTATCGTATGCTAGTATCTGTTAAGAGACATGGACAAATAACAATGCACCATTACTATAGCAAATAGTTAATTTAGGAAGTAATTAGCGTGAAACCGTATGTAACTCTGTTTGTCGGTGTGTTGTCTGTTTCTTTCGCAGCTATTTTCATTCGTTTGGCTGATGCGCCGCCTTTGGTCATCGCCACCTACCGCATGGCGATAGCCTCTATCATATTAATCCCGATTGCTTCAATAAAATCTAAGAAGAGTCTTAACAAGTTATCCAAGAACAATATACTCTTGATACTGCTCTCAAGTGTTTTCGTAGCGCTACATTTCGGCCTTTGGATAACATCACTCAGTTATACATCCATCGCTAGCTCGGTTGTTCTAGTAACTGTCCACCCTGCCTTTGTAGCGGTAATCTCGTATTTTCTGTGGGGTGAGAGAGTAAACAAACTAGCCATCGGCGGTATTGTGGTTGCCTTCGCCGGGGTTATATTTGTTAACTACAGTGGTTTTACTTTTGGTTCACCAGCTATCCTGGGTAACTTGCTGGCTCTAATAGCTGGCTTCGCCATGGGTGCTTATCTCATTGTTGGACGCCAACTCAGGGCGCGGATTGATATCCTCAGCTACCTCGCCATTCTCTATACTTGTTCGGCAATAATACTGCTAATAGCTACGTTGAGTTTCGGTTACAATCTTTTTAGCTATTCCAATACCACCTATTTAATGATGATTCTACTGGCACTGGTACCACAGATCATCGGACACTCAACCCTGAATCTGGCGGTGCGCTTGATACCGGTGATATTTGTTTCGGTAGCCATTCTTGGTGAACCGGTCGGAGCTACGCTACTAGGATATTTTATCCTTGGCGAGGTACCAACAGCCAACGAGATAACCGGCGGTCTCCTTATTCTTGTTGGGATATTCTTGGTGATGAGGCAAAAGCCAAGGATTGAAGGACGAAGCCAACGGATGGTATTAGGCAAGCAGACATTCTTAACCAGCTATTAAGATTAACCACATTTGTTACTATTTTAGCATAATTGGAAGATTGTTTATCTACCTCACCCCCTCGGTCCCCCTCTCCTTCAAAGGAGAGGGGGAGGATATTAAAAAGAGGGGCTTCGCCCCTCTTAGACGCCCCAAACACAGTAGTTCTTGTTGGTTTCTGTTGACTTGTTTATTTAGTCGCATTATACTATTTACAAAAATTACATAATAGTGGAGAGGGATTAGTAATGCAAAGCAATTTATCTATAGGAGATAAGGTAAAATACATTGGTAATGATGCTAAATGGGCGGATAAGAGAGGCGAAATTGTAGGTGAAGGGTATCCTGTAAAAATCGAAATTAGAAATGAGAAAATGAGAGAACTCTCAAGTGGAATCCAAGTGGAAGGTAAAGAGATAAAATATTGGAATGTAAATTTTGATAATGAAGAGGTAAAGCTTCCTGAGCCTGAACTTGAAAAAGTAGAATGAGTAGTTATTGAAAACGTTAAGTTAGTACGGATGCCTACTCATAATTTCACGCCCAATATATAGATCATCTTATTAAGGTAACAGCATCTATCTCGCTCTCTAATCCGAGCTTGAACTTTGCCATTACCCCCAATTAGAATGGAGTTGCTATGTTTGAGATTCTCAGTGATAAGTTAAGCAGCGTATTTCGCAAGCTGAGCAGTAAAGGAAAGTTAACCGAAAAGGATATTGATGAGGGCTTACGTCAGGTACGTTTGGCACTCCTGGAAGCCGATGTAAATTTTAAGGTAGTGAAGGATTTTACGACTAGAGTGCGAGAGCGCTCTCTCAACACTGAAGTGCTACAAAGCCTAACTCCCGCCCAACAGATAATAAAAATCGTCAATGAAGAGCTAATTGGGATACTGGGCAAAGGGCAAAGCCAGCTAACATCATCGGCTCATCCGCCATCAATAGCTATGATGGTGGGTTTACAGGGCAGCGGCAAGACCACCACTGCCGCCAAGCTAGCCCTTCATCTAAGACAATCCGGGCAGCGCCCTTTGCTGGTAGCTGCCGATAACCGCCGGCCAGCCGCCATAGAGCAGCTGGTTACCCTGGGCAAACAGCTTGATATTCCGGTCTATAGTGAGACCCCTAGTTCCAAGAGTAAAGATATTTGTTCGCATGCCTTAAATAAAGCCAAGGAATTAGCTGCTACCTGGGTAATAGTTGACACTGCCGGCCGTCTCCATATTGATGAAGACATGATGACCGAGTTAATCCAAATCAAGCAAGACCTGAAGCCAACCGAAGTGCTGTTAGCAGTGGATGCTATGACCGGACAGGATGCAGTACGGGTTGCCGAGGAGTTCCATGCTAAAGTTAGCCTGACCGGGCTTATTCTAACCAAGATGGATGGGGATGCGCGAGGTGGAGCAGCACTCTCTATCCAGTGGGTGAGCGGGGTACCTATTAAGTTCATCGGCATTGGCGAGAAAGCTGATGCGTTAGAACCATTCCATCCAGATCGCCTGGCATCCCGTATCTTAGGCATGGGAGACATACTTACCTTTATTGAAAAGGCCGAGGCAACCTTTGACCAACGACAGGCCAAAGAGCTGGAAAGAAAAGTAAGAACCGCCAGCTTAGACCTGGAAGATTTCCTCTCCCAGCTAAGAGCAATTAAGAAAATGGGGCCGTTATCTCAAATAGCAGAGATGCTACCCGGCATACCACAGCTAGCCAAGCAATTGCCCGAAGGAACGCAAGAGAAACAATTAAAGAAGATTGAAGCTATGATACTGTCTATGACCCCGGAGGAAAGGCATAATCCGGGTATTATTGATGGTAGCCGACGGCGCCGTATTGTTCGTGGTAGTGGTACAACACCGCAGGATATCAACCAACTCCTAAACCAGTTTCGTCAGATGCAAAAGCTGATGAAGATGGGAATTAAAGGTAAACTACCCAAGAACATAATGGGAATGTTCAGATAAGACACATCCATACTAGCAACTAGCACTAAGGCGAGTCAAAATGGCTGGCAATCAGCCTAAGCTTGATTCGTATCCATCTTTCTTACTCTAAATAATCTTTCAACTTACGGCTTCGACTGGGGTGGCGTAACTTACGCAGAACTTTAGCTTCAATCTGACGAATTCGCTCTCTGGTGACGTTGAATTCTCGGCCCACCTCCTCCAGAGTCCGACTCCGCCCATCCTCAAGCCCGAACCGTAACTGGAGCACCCGCTGCTCACGAGGCGTCAGAGTAGACAGTACATCCTCGATTTGCTCCTTCAGGAGTTGCCTGGTAGCAGCATCAACAGGCGGCATGGCATTACGGTCTTCGATAAAGTCGCCTAGGTGGCTGTCATCCTCTTCACCCATAGGTGACTCCAGTGATATCGGCATTTGTGATACCTTAATAATTTCCCTCACCTTCTCTGGGGTCACCTCCATCTCCTTGGCAATCTCCTCCGAGGTAGGCTCCCGCCCACACTCTTGAGTCAGACGGCGGCTTACCTTCAGCAGCCGGTTAATAGTCTCAACCATATGCACTGGTATACGGATAGTACGAGCCTGGTCCGCTATGGCACGAGTAACAGCCTGGCGAATCCACCAAGTGGCATAGGTACTGAATTTATAACCCTTATGGTAATCGAATTTCTCCACGGCTCTAATGAGTCCAATATTACCCTCCTGAATAAGGTCAAGGAGCGACATGCCTCGTCCAATATGTTTCTTGGCTACGCTGACCACTAAACGTAGGTTGGCTTCAGTAAGGTGCTTCTGCGCCTTCTTAGCCTCAATCTCAAGATTCTCCAGATAATCTTCAAATTGTTTTTCATAAACCTTAATGGAATTGACGAAATCCGGCTCTGATACCAGTTCCCCTATGTCAGCCAGAGAAGTGCTACCTCCGATAACATCAAGAACTTCTTTAGGTAATAAGCTAATACTTAGTGACAGATTAATCAGAAGCTGCTCTGTTTCCGGTAGAGACCGACCGGTCTTATTAGCAAGATCCTGGAGCAGTTGCTGGCTTATCTCACCATCAATGCTATCTCGCAATTTAGTATCGAAAATAGCTTCAACAAAGCGATCCGTAGCCTTCAGGTTAAGCTGTTTCTGAAGAAGATGGATAATAGCAGCAGACTGCCCTATCTCCTCGAGCATAGTCAGTATTGTTTCGGGCGCCAAGGGTAGCCTCCCGTTTTTCTGTAGCCAGCCTTGGCTAATCTCAATAATACGATTGCCTTCCTCCATCTTCTTGGCTAGAGTTTTTTCACCTTCAGCAGTAAGCAGGTGAACCTTTCCAATTTCGTGAAGGTACATACGAACCGGGTCATCTACTACCTCCTGCTCCCCCAGCCCTTCTAGCGCCACTTCTAAGTCTAAATCGGGTGAAGACTCAGGTTTCTCAACCTCAAGATGCCCCGGTTCACGCCATAATTGACCCGGCTCAACTATAGCCTCATTCGGTGTTTCCTCCTCAGGTTCGAAAGGGGAGATGTAATGAACCCCTGGCTCCTCCGATTCAGATTCGGTATCTAGCTCTTCCTCAGGTGACAATTCCTCATCACCATTATTACTCCGAAGGTTCTCACTATTTTTTAAGCCCATCCCTCACCTCTTCTGACTTTTAAGAATAAAAATTTCTCCCAGCTCTTTACTGGCTTCCACCCCCTGTTCCTGCTGCTTAGCCAGCTCCGCATCCGTACCACCCGCTTCTGCCGCCACGGCTAAACTCTCTCCCTTCATTGCCTCAGAACTACGCAGATATTTTTCCTTTAGCCGCAGAATACAGTCGCTAATAACGTTTTCCCGCTTAGCCTGACTGCTAGGAGGCAAGTTTCTAGCCACCAGAGAGTCAAGGTGTTCATGAACTACCACATCCAGGTTCTCCTTAATCAATGTTAGGTCATTGACCTTCTGCCAGGCAAGAAGGATTTCACGGTTCTCACTATTCTCAAAATATTTGGGGGGAAGACCTTGGCAACAGTTTTTAAGCTCAGGGTACTGGAGTAACCAAGCCAGGCACTGTTCCTCAACAGGGCTAGACAGTAGTAGGGCCAAACGGGAAGCCACCGCTTCTGGCGACTCTTGAGTTCTACTCCTAACCCTACCTCCAACCTGACTAGTTTTCATTTTACCCAAGGCAGCCTCCAGACTACGTTCGTTGACTTTAATTAGTCGAGCTAGCTTCTGCAAGTAGTGCGCCTGGCGTACCGTATCCTTTATTTCAGCAATGATAGGTAGAAGTCTGTCAGCAGCGAAAGACTTATCCTTGGCAGTAGTCAGATCAAGGTCAGCGGTAACTATATTGAAGGTAAAGTCAATTACAGGCAAAGCCTCTTCCTGCAGGCTGTTCCAGGCTTGAGCGCTTTCTGTAATTACGTCATCAGGATCTTTACCTTGAGGTAAGATGCAAACTCTCACCTCAGCACCAAGGGTATTTTCATAGTCTACGGCGCGAAGAGTAGCCCCCTCCCCAGCAGCATCGGCATCCAGGGCTAGCATCATATTCTTGGTCAGCTTCTTGAGAGCGTTCACCTGCTTCTCAGTGAGTGAAGTCCCCATAGAGGCAACCACATTACTAAAACCATTCTGGTGAGCGGTAAGAACATCCATATAGCCTTCAACAATCACTGCACAGTTTTGCTGTCTAATGGCGGCAGCCGCCAGGTTTATGCCATACAAGGTGCTGCTCTTATCAAATACCGGCGTCTGTGGCGAATTGAGGTACTTGGGTAATGAATCGTCAAACACCCTAGCACCAAAACCGGTAACTCGCCCTCTTATGTCAAATATGGGGAACATCAGTTTATTCCGAAAGCGGTCATGCGTTGCCCCACCCTCCCCTTCAATCAGAAGGCCAGCGGTCACCAGTTCGCTTTCAGAGTATCCTTTCTCAACTAGATACTGCTTTAGCGTTTCCCAGCTATTGAGGCTAAAGCCGAGTTGGAAATCACTAATGGTCTTTGGCAATAAGCCCCTCTTGGCGAGATAACCTCGCGCTTTCTTCCCATCTGGTGAGTTAAGCAATAAATTGTGGAAATATTGAGTAGCGGTAGCGTTAGCCTGATATAACCTTTCGCGCTCATCTTTTCCTGCTTCCGGCTCCAGCCTTGAGGGAATACTGATTCCGGCTCTCTCCGCCAGAAGGCGCAGCGCTTCCCCAAAGTCGACGCCCTGTTTTTTCATAATAAACGAAAAGACGTCACCGCCGGTATTACAAGCACCAAAGCAGTGCCAGCTCTGCCGCTCCGGATAGACATAGAAAGAAGGGTTTTTTTCGCTATGGAATGGGCAGAGTGCTCTGAAGGTTCGCCCGGCTTTAGTTAACGGGGTATATTCACCGATAACCTCTACAATATCTATCCTTTGTTTAACGTCGTCAATAACGCCCATTTTACTATGTATTACCCCCATACCCTCTACTATACTCACTGGGAATACAAATCTTTACTTAGGCTTATTCTCCGATTAAGGATAGCTCCTCAGCCATCCTCAGGGCATACTGGTCGGTCATACCGGCAATGTAGTCAACTACTCTCTGTTCTATCTCGTCACTATAAACAGAATACTCTGGTGGCAGTTTATCTGAATGCTTGTTGAAATACTGATACAGTGAACGAATTACCTCTCTTGCCCTCTCGGCTTCTTCCTCGGCAGAGCGCAGGTTATATACCCGGTC
>CAZNEL010000016.1:0-23682 GCA_964572285.1 uncultured Dehalococcoidales bacterium
CACGAAGATCCCGGATATCGTCAATACCCCGATTTGAGGCAGCATCAATCTCTATCACATCCAAAGCCCTGCCCTCGGTTATTGCCTGGCAGATGAGACAAGCGTTACAGGGTTCGCCCTTACCATTAGCGAGGCAATTTACCGCCTTAGCCAAAATACGCCCGGTGCTGGTCTTGCCGGTTCCCCGTGGGCCACAGAAAAGATAGGCATGAGACACCCGCTCGCTGCTCAAGGCATTGAGTAGCGTCTTGGTTACTGGTTCTTGCCCAACTACCTCAGCCAAGGTTTGGGGGCGCCACTTACGATAAAAGACCTGAGATGTCATCTTCGTTTGCCTATATTATACCCTATATTGTCTGGTTTCCCAAGGGAGTTTTAGTTAGGCGAGTATTGAAATTAGTACCATCTACGGACGACACAGTGCCAACCTTCCCATTCAGGTATCTAACAAATTGCCGCTGAGAAATAACCTCCCTCAGCGGCAATCACGACTACTTCTAAACCACTCTTTATGACTAATACGAGGCAGTGTTAAGCTGGCATAACCCAGATACGGTTAATTTATATTAGCGAAGGGATATCCTTGCCCACTTCTTCTATATCTTTAAGCCTGCTCTCAGTTTGCGCTTGTTTCTGTTTAACCTCGTGGATGAATTTGGTTGATTGATTATATAAATCCCTGACCTTGGTCACATCATTAAGATCGGATAGCATTACAGTAACATCCATCACACCACGTTCCCTGGGGTAATCACCATTCCTAATGATAGCATCCGGGGTCAGGTCTCTGAGATAGTCTCCGAGTTCCTTGACCAAGTCCATATTCATCTCTTTTGCTGGAGCCGACAGCAGATAAAGCGCCCGGCCGGCATCGGCTGGATTACATTTGAGCGAGAGTTCACTTAGTGCCTCATCCATCGCCTGAATTCCCTTATGAGTTTCCGTGCTCTTTTTCCTGAAATTACGCCGTCGCTCAAAAGGAAGCCTGATTAGCGACAACTGCGATTTGCCGTAGCCGATTACCGTCCACCCCACCAAAGTCTGTATTATGTCTCCAGCATCAAGTACCTTGGCCCCAATATGTTTTGCCTTTTTCTCCTCACCAGCACAGAGCAAGTCATAGAACGGCTCGGCGATTAAAGCATTAATCTGAGCCAGGTTATTCTTCAACGAGGAGTCTTTTCTAACATACCTCTGGTTGTCAACCAGAATTATGGCATCAGCCACAGAATCAGCAGATTTAATGCAAACGGCTGAGTTATAAATGCTTCTTTGCTCTGTCTCCTCCTCATGTTGAAAGGGAAGAACAATAAGGTTATATACCGGTTTATCCCCGTAGCGCTCCTTTACATACTGAGTTATCACCGGTAATGACCCCGACCCAGTGCCGCCAGCAGCACCAGCTATTAATAAGAAAGCGTCAGTCTCAAAGAATCGCTTGGCACTTCTTATGGCATCTACCACCTTGTCGGCATCCTCCTTGGCTACCTCAGCGCCCAGCTCATTTATCTTGCCTACACCATGACCACCGGTCTTTCGCCCCCCAATGAGAATTCTATGCTGGTAATCAGCCTTTATACACTGCAGTCCACTTAAATCAGCAACATCAGTGTTTACGGCAAAAGCACCGGTAACTATCTCCATCCCACGGTGAGCACGCGCTCTTTTGTTAAGTCGAGCAAATTCATCGGCGACTCTGCCACCGCATTGCCCTAATCCTATGACCACTAATTTCATTTCTCACCTCAGTGTTAGGTTTTCATCATTGTAAAACTACTTATCTAACAATGTCAAGACTGAGATTGTTGGGGTGATTCGTTAAAGGGATTAGCTCTGTCCCTAAAGGGTCTAATGTTACCTACGTCGCGTTAGGTTTGGTAGCTCTAGCTAAATAATTATCAGGGTTATCAAAGATATCTGTATCAGTAAATCCGGCTGCTGAAAGCATTGCTCGCATCTCACCTTCACCGGGGATAGTGTCATTCTGTACCACCGTCAGCTGCCGGTGAATATTATTAATGGTACGCCGGCTCGATGTGTGGCAGATATATAACTTACCCCCCCTCTTAAGCACACGGTAAATCTCGCTAAGAGACTTCAGCTTGTCCTGAAAGTGAGGAAAGGTGGAATAGCACACCACAACATCGAAGATTTCCTCTCCCAAAGGTATGCTGGCTATATCAGCATGGAGGTAATCAATATTGCCGTTAAAGCCCTTAGTCTGGGCCCTTTTTAGCATTTCTTCAGCAACGTCCAGGGTAACTAACCGCCCGTACTTACCAATCTTCCTTAAGAGCTGGGGAACGAAGACACCAGTTCCCGTCCCCACATCAAGTACAGATGAACCAGGCTCAATTTTCAGGCGCTCTGCCATACATTCAAGCTTGGTGACATCCTTCTCGGCAACAGTTTCATCCCAGATGGCTGCTTTCTCATTGAAAAATGTCCTAATCACTACTTACCCCCAAGAGCGGTTTCTGCTGCCAGACTTTTACCTTTCTCTTTGGCGAGAAAATAGCGGCGAACATAAAAATTACCGAGGAGGTCACCACGATGGTAGCGCCACTGGGAATGTTAAAGAGATAGGAAAACAACAGGCCTGTCCAGCCAGAGAGAACACCAAAGCCAGCTGAGAGCAGGAACATCCGTTTCATGCTGTAAGTAAGCTGGTAGGCAGCAGCCGCCGGATTCAGAATCAGGCTAAAGATAAGTAACCCACCAATAGAACGCAGGGTTGCCGTAATAGTAGCTCCAGTTAAAAACAGGATGCCATATAAGACAATTGTTGCCGGGATACCTACCGCCAGCGCCATATCACGGTGGAAAATGGTGGCCTGGACTTCCTTATAGAAAATAAGGACCAGCCCCACTACCACCACTGTTACTATTCCCAGGAGTATGATGTCACTCCTGGTATTAGTAAGAATACTACCCCATAATAATTCTAATGCCCCTGATTTAGTACCCGGCATCAATCCCATAAAAAGAAAAGCCAGTCCTAACATTAGAGAAAAGATAACCCCCACCGATGTCTCTGGATTAAGCTCCCCCCGGTCAGCCAGAGGCCCAATAATGGCCGCCGACAGCAGGCTGAGGGCAAAAGCACCTATCAACGGGTCAAAACCCAGCCACATACCGAGCAAGGCACCGGCAAAGGCAGCGTGCGACATGCAGACACCAATAAAGGGCATATGCATCAGTACCACAAAAACACCTATAGTGGAACAGGCAATACCACCTAGAAAAGCAGATAGAATGGCGTTCTGCATGAACTGGTACCCAAAAATTGACAGATCCAAATCTAGTGCTCCTATTACTAGTCTAGAAGAACTTTTTCCCGCCTCTGTCTCACCGCCGAAACAGGTATATCATATAGCTGACTGAGATTATTCTCAGTCAGTAATTCACCGGGAGAGCCCTCGCCCCAGATAAGTCCGTCTTTCACCAATAACACCCGATCACAGGCGATAGGCAGGGAACCGAGGTCATGAGTAACAAATAGAGTAGTCAGGCGACGCGAAGCGTGAATCAACTTTACCAGCTCCAGTATGTCCGTTTTCGCCCTCCAGTCTAATGAAGCGGTTGGCTCATCAAGCAAGAGTAACTCCGGCTCCTGCGCCAGGCAGCGTGCTATCGCTACCCGCTGCTGCTCACCACCGGAGAGATGACCAATCGGCCTCCGGGCAAGATGGGTCATACCTACCAGTTCTAACATCTCATCCACAATTTTCCAGTCGTGCTTCCCTGGTCTGTGGAATAAGCCGAGAAGCCCGTAACGCCCGATCATAGCCACTTCACGAACATTCATTGGCATCCTGGGATCTATACTCTGAATTTGAGCGACATAACCAACCTTCTTTCTCAAAGAATGGCCGTTACCCGGGGTGAGATAGTCCCCCAGCACCCACACCCGTCCGCTAAGCAGTTTACCCAATCCATTAGCTATGGTAAGTAGCGTAGTCTTGCCAGCACCATTGGGCCCCACTATACCAACAAACTCGCCTGAGTGCACCTTGAGCGATACGCCTCTCAAGGCAACATCTTCGCGGTAAGACACCACCGCATTTTCGATATCAATAACGATGTTGCTCATATTTTTTGCTTCTTCTTGCCTGCTCTGGTATATGGCTACTGAGTAATCGCCTCCAGTATCAATTCAATATTGCGGTCTATGGTCTTTTCCCAGGTCTCGGTACTATCAAAGCCACCGGGGAAATTGGAAAGTATTATTCTTTTACAGCCGATGTCCGCAGCGATTGCCTTCGCGGCATCCTGGCCACTCTGGAGATTATCGATAATCAGGGTTACGTTTTCCGCTCTCCCTTTATCCACCAACTCTTTTGCCACTTGAGGAACATCCGGGTCATTTCTCGTATAGGTGGCAACAATATTAAAGCCAACCCACTTAATAAACCCGGCCTGCATCTCAGCACAGATTACATTAACACTGGAGGGGTTCACCTGGGCTAGCTGGGCTTCTATTGCTACCTCCTTGGCGGAAATTTTATCCTTATACTCCGTAGCTAATTCCTGATAAACAGCACATTTTTCAGTATCCACCTGGCATAGAGCGGAGGCAATAATATCAACGGCTTCCCTCTGGACAGCCGGGACCATCCAGTTTTGGTTTTCGGTAGTTTGGATATCAAGCGTAACCACGCTCAGGTCACTGTTATCAGCTGAAGCAATAAGCTCCTGAGAAAACTTCTCCCCCTGCCAGCCGTGGAGGAGAAACAAATCAGCATCAGCCAGCCTCTGAATATCGCCCGGTTTAACGTCAAAGTGGCCGGGGCATTGCGCCGGCGGGATGATATTGACCACATCAACATTATCATCTCCCACTCGTTCTACTATCTGAGCTATCAGGGACGTGCTGGTAACTACCTTCAGTTTTGATGTGTCTACCGAAGAACACCCCCCAAGCAGCAAGGAAATAATAAGTGTCAAGACCAGTATCGCCATGACTAAATATTGAGTTTTCTTCACAGGTACAAACCCTCCTTAATCTTCTTTAAGCTTCTTCAAAATGATACTGTGGGTTGTAAAATCAATCATTGTTCTTCAACTCTTTCGCCATTAATACAGCTTGATGCATATGCAATTGCATGCAATAACAAAGACAAAAAAATTACTCCCTGCAATTACTACAAAGGCCAAAAATAGCCACGTGTCTCAGTGAGGCACGAAAATCATACCGGGCAAGCAAAACGTCCTGAAGACGAGCCAGCGTTGACTCATCCACATCAATTATGGCACCACACTGCTGGCAAACCAGATGGTGGTGATGACCTTTATCCGCCGGATGATACCTGACTCTCCCTTCCCCAAAATCTGTCTTCATTACCAGACCTAATTTTTCCAGCAGCTCCAGGGTACGGTAGACAGTAGATATGTTCATATATGGGTACTGGCTACGAGCCTGCGTGTATATATCCTCAGCACTGATGTGACTATCAGCCTGCTCCACAGCTTCCAGTATCATTATCCGCTGTGGCGTTAGGCGATAACCTAATTCGTGCAAAGACCCCGATGCGCTATGGGAATGTTTCATCAATAGCACCTGTTGGCTTAGTATATAGCTAATTGTAACAAATTGTATCATAACTTGCAGGTTATTGCAACCCTTTGCAGGAGAAAATGTTTGTTTTACACGATGTACGCATTGATAATACTGGTAAACTAAATGGGGCGGCCATTTAAGCATGATGCCCAGCCCTGTAATCACCAAGCTCCGATGGCACAGCCATCTTTCCGGGGATCTGAACCGGCCACGAGAGCCTTACTTGCAGGGTCTATCATAATAGCCTGCCCACCACCAAATTGCTGAGAGCAAGGGTCATCTAGCCTAGTAATACGATGACCCTTGCTAGCTAATTCCTGAAGAACACTATCAGGAATGCCATGCTCAAAAGCACATTCATTGTCTCGAATATATCTAAACCTAGGGGCATCCAGTGCCGCCTGCAAGCCCATACGGAAATCTATAATATTAAGCAACATCTGGGCATGACCCTGGGGCTGCATAAACCCACCCATAATACCAAAGGTGAGAAACAGGTTGCCATTCTTGAAAGCCATGGCCGGGATGATAGTATGATAGGGTCTCTTGTGAGGCGCTATGCAATTAGGGTGGCCAGGTTCGAGGGAAAACAGGCTGCCACGGTTTTGCAGGCAAATACCGGTACCTTCTACCACAATACCAGAGCCAAAACCCTGGTAAAGGCTATTAATAAAAGAGACACTGTTACCCTCCTTATCAGTCACTGCTAAGTAAACGGTATCTCCATTAATGCTCGGGGTACCCGCATGCACTTCCTGTTGTGCGTGATTCATATCTATTAGCCGCCTTCTCTGCTCTGCATAAGGCTTGTCAAGCAATTCCTTTAGTGGTATATCTACAAAATCAGGATCGGCCACATACTTGTTGGCATCGGCAAAAGCCAATTTGACAGCCTCTATTAAGAGATGCAGGTATTCGGCAGAGTTATGTCCTAGAGACGGTAAATTATAAGTCTCTAATATATTCAAGGCTAGAAGTACCACCAGCCCTTGATCATTGGGCGGGCATTCAAAGACATCATATCCATGATAACTGGTACTTATCGGCGTTACCCAGGTAGACGTATGGTCGTTCAGGTCTTGCATAGTAATGAGACCGCCATTTTCCCGAGAACAGGCTACGATGGCTTCAGCAATTTCTCCCCGATAAAAGACATCACGCCCCCCCTCAGCAATCTTTTTGAAAGTCCGGGCTAAATCCGGCTGCGTGACAACCTCACCCACCTTGGGTGCTCTACCATCTATCAGATAGGTACGGGCAGCACTGGTATTGGATCTTAGCTTGGCGCTGTTTGTCTCCCAGAGGTGTCCAATTATCTCAGTAACCGGGAATCCATTTTCAGCCAAGTTGATGGCTGGTGCCAGCACCTGAGCCAGATTCATGGTGCCGTACTTTTCTAGCAGTGAACACCACCCGTCAAGAGCCCCCGGAATTGTTACTGCATGAATACCTGTTGCCGGCATTTCCTGATAGCCCAGGCTCCGGAATCTCTCCAGACTAGCGGCGTAAGGGGCACGCCCGCTAGCATTCAGGGCTTTTAATTCACGACCATTGCTCATATATACCAACGCAAAGGCATCCCCCCCAAGACCAGTAGCCATGGGCTCCACCACATTTAAAGCAGCAGCGGTAGCAATAGCAGCATCAACCGCATTGCCTCCCTGTAATAGCATACTGATTCCAGCCTGCGCCGCCAGAGGTTGACTGGTCGCCACGATACCACGAGTGCTCATTACCTCAGAGCGACGGGATGGAAACACGTATTTCAAATCCATATCTCTCCTATTCAAACTCCTGGCTATCCAAGAATCTGGCTAGTTCATCTCGCTCAAACTGGAACAAATCCTGTATCCCTGTTGTAGTGACCATCTTAAGCCCTTCCTTCGCCTCTACTACTTTCCCTATGATACTGGCATTGATTCCATCCTGACGCAATAGTCCCACCAGCTTGGAAGACTCAGAGAAAGGCAACGTGATAATAAGAGCCCCGGAGGCTAACAGACCAAGAGGATCTAAATCAAGGCTATCGCAAATAGCTTTGCATTCGGCGAGAATGGGAATCTTGTTTTCTTCCACCAAAATTCCTACATGAGCGGCACTAGCTATTTCTGAAAGCCCAGTGACTAGTCCACCCTCAGTAGGGTCATGCATACAGTTCACCGTTACTTTTGAGGATGCTATCAGCGCCTCTTTAAGCACACTGATACCGGGGGAGAAAAGATAGTTTGCTGCTTGTCGGACTAAATCCTTGCTCAACACAGAGGAGAGAATAGTTGATGCTGCTTCCCGAGCTAGAAGAGCTGCCCCCTCTATGGCAATTCCCTTGGTCAGCAAAATGTCATCGCCCGGCTTGGCTCCAGAGGTAGTTATTATAGGCTGCTCCTCAGCCTCCGCTAGCATACAGCCCACAACAACAGGGCGCTTGAAATCATAGGTTATTTCGGTATGTCCTCCTACCAGGGTGATGCCGAGTGAATTACAGGCTAAAAGAATTTGGTCGAAGATACTCTCCGCTTCTTCTTTGGTGGATTGCTCGGGAAGCAAGATTGTTGACAGAAACCAACGAGGCCTAACTCCCATGGTGGCTATATCGTTGGCATTCACATGAACTGCATACCAGCCAAGAAGATCAGTGGCAAACGTTACCGGGTCTGTTTTAGCTACCAACAACTTGTTACCCAAACGAATTACCGCGGTGTCTTCACCAATGGCGGGGCCAAGGACTACCTGCTTATCCTCTATCTTGATTTTACTTATGAACCTTCTAAGTAATGCCGGCGGCAGCTTGCCAACAGGTAAGTGATTCACTTCAAAGTCCCGTCTAGTCAAGTAAAGTTACCAGGTTACAAAATGTAATATATTACTGAGTACCCCGTGTTGTCAACACAAGCAAACATACACTCAGGCTGTAGACCACTCTCTTTGGTAATATCTAATTCACTACCTGTTCGACATTCAAACGATAAGGGTTTATAATCTTAGTCTGACTAGGCGAATTGATAGATTTACAAACTGATTAATCATCCTAAACTAGATGACTGCAATCTGGAAGTCCCAGGCAGTACAAAGTAATACAGTAGTATTGGAAGGAAAGCCGTCATCAAGAAATCCATCTCTCAATCATTTTTTGTAAGAATGCTGCCTCTCTTTGTGCTGGCACACTTCAGCCACCATCTCCTGAGTGCCCTGCTGACACCGCTCTTACCATTCATCCGTGATGAATTTGCCCTCGATTATACTCAGGCAGGATGGGTGCTCTCAGCATTCTTTGTGTCATATGGCATCAGCCAGCTACCAGCTGGATGGCTAGCCGACCGTTTTGGCCCCCGCATACTAATAACTATCGGCATCTCCGGTGTGGCACTGTCTGGACTACTGGTTGGTCTTTCACCAACCTATGTTGTAATGGTCGTTTTCTTAATGCTGCTGGGGCTGACAGGCGGTGGCTACCACCCCGCCTCCACCCCACTAATTTCGGCATCGGTTGAACCGAAAAGACGAGGGCTAGCGCTGGGTATCCACCAGATAGGTGGCAGTGCCAGCTATTTCCTGACGCCACTGATCGCCGTCGGTATTGCCACTGCTCTCGGCTGGCGCGGCTCGTTCATCTGGTTATCTGTCCCCGCCATCATATTTGGAATAGTATTTTATGCGGTTCTTGGGCAGCAAGGACACACTGGGAAAACTGATTCCGAGATAACCAAGAGTGATACAGGGAAATCACCCACCCCAGGTCATCGGCGCCACCTGGTATCACTCATAATTCTAAGCGTATCCGGCCAGGCTCTGATGCTTTCCACAATATCATTTATCCCTCTGTTCATCGTCGACCATTTTGGCGCCAGCGAGGAAGCAGCCGGGGTTATGTTAGCCCTTATTTACGCAGCAGGGTTCTGGGCAGGGCCTTTGGGTGGCTACCTCTCCGATCGCTGGGGAACAGTGCCGGTAGTAATCGTAACCAGCCTTATCACCGGCCCTATCGTCTATTTGTTGAACTTGGCACCTTATGCCTGGGGCATCTCTATTGTGCTGCTTGCTATCGGTATGTTTAGGCACATGCCCATGCCGGTGGCGGAAGCCTATATTATTGGCCAGACCTCAAAGCGAAACCGCTCGACGATTCTCGGTATCTACTACTTCGGCAGCCGGGGAGGACCCGGTGTATTAACACCAATAATTGGCTATCTAATTGACCGATTTGGCTTCTATACCAGTTTCTCTGTCGTGGGGGCTGCTATGGTTGTAGTGACCCTAGTCTGTTCGATATTCTTACGGGGCAACCAAGACTAGCTGTTTTCTTGAAAATCAGAGGGTAGAAATAATAACCAAGTAGATTGGTAGATGAGCTACAAACACTTCTGAACCAGTTCTACCACCTCGAGGAGATGGTTGGCAACCGGTACCCCTGCCTTTCTCAAGGCAGCAACTTTACCTTGATGTGTACCTACGTTACCCTGAACAAGGGCACCTGCATGACCCATCCGTTTCCCCTCGGGAGCATTATAACCAACGATACAGGCTACTACCGGCTTGGTCATTTTCTGAGCGATGAACTGGGCTGCCTTTTCCTCCTGGGTACCTCCTACCTCACCCAAAATCACCACTACGTCAGTACCCGGGTCCTTGTCAAAGAGCTCCAGCACCTCAGGCATGCTGGAAAAAATTACCGGCTCGCCGCCTATACCAACCATAGTGCTCTGACCCAAGCCAACGCCCGACAGGTTAGCACTAGCCTCATAGGAAAGAGTACCACTACGCGATATTATTCCGATGCGACCGGGGCTAAAAACACTTCCCGGCATAATCCCCATCTTTGCTTCACCAGGGGTGATAATACCAGGGCTATTAGGGCCTACAATACGCGTCCCCCGCTCTTTGGCGATAGCTCTAAGCTCCATAATATCATGGACAGGCACGTGCTCCGTAATGACAACGATAAGTTCAAGCCCAGCTTCTATAGCCTCCAGGATTGCTTTCTTGATTGCGAACGGGGGCACCATAATTACCGATGCGGTTACTCCCTGTTTGGCCACACTATCAGCAACCGTATTATAAACCGGAACACCCTCTACCACTTCACCCTCTTTACCAGGGGTAACTCCGGCAACAATATTGGTGCCATAATCTAACATCCATTTGGTCTGAACACGTCCGACAGAACCAGTAATACCCTGTACCAGGACCCTGGTTTCTCGATTTAGTAAGATACTCATCTTTCTCCCTCCAGCAAGCGAGCTAGCTGTTCTATTCCTTTTTCTGTCGCCACCTCACTAATAACCGTAACTCCACCCCACTTGAAAATCTTCCAGGTTTCTTCCTGGTAATTCCCCACCGCCTTGGCAACGACAGGAATATTAATCTTATGCTCCTGAATATATCGGACGACCCCCTTAGCCCCTTCATGCATACGATTAACCCCACCATAGAGGTTGACAAAGACTGCCCTCACGCCTTCCTTTTGCAGCACCAGATCCATCGTATTGTATAACAGATCAGCGGTGATGCCCCCACCTGTTTCCATAAAGTTAGCGGGGCTAAGTTTCTGACCTACGATATCCATAGTAGCCATGCCAAGCCCAGCCCCACTGGCAATAATGGCGATATCTCCATCTAGCTCCACGTAGGTAACACCAATCTGCTTACCCTTCTGTTCCAACGGGGTAAGCAGATTATTCTCTGAAGATTCTTTAAGCTCAGGATGACGGAACAGGCTTTCATCATCGATCTCCACCTTAGCATCAAGGGCCAGGTAGGTTCCCTCAGCCGTTCGAACCAGAGGGTTGATTTCGGCAACCATGGCATCATATTTGCGAAAAAGATTATAAAGGGCATAGACAACACCGGATACCTGCTCCACATCTTCATCATCCAAGCCTACCTCACGAATCAACTGCTGTGCCTCATCTAGTGAAAGACCCTTGAGAATGGGAATTGGCCTCGATATAACCTGATCGGGATGAGTTTTGGCCAACTCCTCAATGGAAACCCCACCAGCAGTGCTGAGCATGACCACCGGTGTGCCATTGTATCCGTCCACAGTGACCCCCACGTAAAGCTCCCAAGCCACTTCTACCTTTCGAGCTATCATAACTTGCCGAACAGGTAGGCCTTTGATTTTAAGGTCTAAAATACGCTTGGTAACTGTCTCCACCTGATCTAAAGAATCAGCAACTTGAACTCCTCCGGCTAAGCCTCGTCCCCCTGTCAGCACCTGGGCTTTGACGACTACTGGCAGTCCCATCTCCTCTGCCTTCTGCCGCGCCTCCTGCGGGCTTGTCGCCAGAGCATAGTCGGGGACAGGAATACCTTCTTGACGAAACAGGTTACTACCTTCAAATTCATACAGCCACACAGTTATCGCCCCCTTACATCAGATTTTGAAAAAGAAAGACTATTTGCCTTGCGGTACACTATACACAATATACCCTAAATAACAAGGCAACGTCAAAAATTTACCCTCAGTAGACGACAAAACCACAGCACTACTTGTAGCTTGACAAAGCGTGTTCAGCTCATTAAAGTATCTATTAGTGATTTATGCTTAGCATATAGAGAAAAGAGGGGAAATATGACAAACCGAAGTTTACTACGAATCGCTGGTGGTATTATCTTGCTCCTGCCAACACTGCTATTGGCATCATGTTCTGAAACGTCACCAGAACCCAAAACCTACTCAAAACCACCCTCAATGACAATTGACACCAGCAAGCAGTACACTGCTACCATTGAAACAGCGAAGGGGAACCTGGTGCTAGAACTATTCGCCAGTGACGTTCCGATAACGGTCAACAACTTTGTGTTCCTCGCCCGTGAGGGATTCTATGATAATACAACATTCCACCGTGTTATCCCTGATTTCATGGCTCAAGGAGGAGACCCTACCGGGACCGGAGCAGGTGGCCCCGGTTACAAATTTGCTGATGAATTTACCGAGCATAAACATGCTGCCGGGGCACTATCAATGGCTAATGCCGGCTCTAATACGAATGGCTCTCAGTTTTTCATTACCTATGCCCCACAACCCCACCTCGATGGTCATCACTCAGTGTTCGGCCAGCTAATAGAAGGCATGGATGTCTTGGGAAAAATCGAGGGAGGTGACGTCATAACACGAATAACCATAGAGGAAAAATGACCGATGCTACCTATCAGCCTGGCTCATACTAAGTGACTTCCTGAAAATAATAGCCAACTCCAGATTCAGCGATAATATATTTGGGATGAGCGGGGTCCGGCTCTATCTTCCGGCGCAGGTGCCAGATATAGATACGCACATGGTCTATATCGTCAACATATTCCCAGCCCCATACCCTCTCCAGTATTTGTTGGTGGGTGAGAACACGACCGGCATTCTCCAACAAAAGCACAAACAACTTAAACTCGGTCGGAGTCAGTTTCACCCGTTCTCCATTAATGCTAACCCTGCGCTCGGCAATGTTTACGCAGAGAAAGCCATCACTATAGGTCAGTTTCTTCTCGGTACTGGCCGATGGGGGTAACTCAGCACGCCTCAACACTGCCCGCACCCTAGCTACCAACTCCCTGCTTCCTACTGGCTTGATAAGATAGTCGTCAGCCCCATAGTCAAGCCCGCGCACGATGTCCGCCTCAGACTTCTGTTGGCCAGTGAGCATGACAACCGGCACATCAGAAATTTCACGGATGCGGCTGCAGGTTTGCCAGCCGTCCATCTTCGGCATCATGACATCCAATAAGACCAGAATCGGCTTATGCGCAAACAGGAGCCGCAGGGCTTCCTGCCCATCACCCGCCGTGAGTACCTCATATCCCTGGTGGGTAAGGGTTGTTCTAACCAGCCTAACAAAGATAGGCTCATCATCAACTACCAGAATTTTCTTTCCCACTGCCCCTCTCATTGATGCCAGGCATTATCTTACTTCCGTCCTGAGAGCATTTCTGCGATCACCTCGGGTAGTTCACGGGTATTGATTGGCTTTGTTGAGTACGCATCGCCCCCGGACGCAATCACCCTCTCTATATCCTCCTTCATGACGTTGGCAGTAAGTGCAATAATAGGGGTATGGCTGAATGCCGGGTTCTCCCTGAGCTTTCTAGTTACCTCAAACCCGTTCATTTTGGGAAGGTGTATGTCCATTATAACAAGGTCTGGTTTGCTCCTGACAGCTATTTCCAGCGCTTCTTCCCCACTAGTTGCCTTGAGTAAGTCATAGTTCTTAGCTCTAAGGGTCATTTCAATCAGCCTCATATGCACCGGGTTGTCTTCTACAATTAGTATCTTTTCACCCATCGCCCGTTTCTCTCCTCCCAGAAATAATTACCCTAACCACCCAGATTTGCTACCTTCTCTCTCCAGACTCGGTTTGCCTTCTTTTACCAGGGGCAGGGTAAAGGTGAATTTGCTTCCCTTTCCATATTGGCTCTCCAGCCATATCCGGCCACCAATGGCCTCAACGAACTGCTTGGTAATTGCCAGCCCCAATCCGGTACCCTCTTTCTTTCCATCGGGTAAAGCCTCTGCCTGAATAAAGGCTTCAAATATCCGTTCCTGGTCTTCTTGGCTAATGCCGATACCATTATCAGCCACGCTTACCTGGCACCAATCACCCTCCCTGCTGGCGTCAATAGCGAGCGCGCCGCCTGGTGGAGTAAATTTGATAGCGTTACTCAGCAGATTGAGGAATATCTGCCTTAGTCGGCTTTTATCGGCACGAACTTGAGGCAACCCCTTCTCTATGCTGACTGCCAGTTTGTGCCGATTCTCATCCAGCATTGGTTTTACCGTTCGGTCTATATCCTCAATAGCATCAACCAGACTAAGGTTTCCCAGTTTGAGCTCCATCTTCCCCGCCTCCACCTTGGACAAGTCAAGGACATCGTTAATAAGATTTAGCAAATGCTGCCCACTGTTCCAGATATCGCTAAGGCACTGCTTCTGCTCGTCATTGATTTCGCCGGGGATGCCATCTAGCATCAGTTCAGAAAAGCCGATAACAGCATTCAGGGGGGTACGCAGTTCGTGGGACATACTGGATAGAAAATCGGACTTGGCCCGGCTAGCTGCTTCCAGCTCGCTGGTTTTTTGAATAAGTTCTTGCTGCTGGGTTATAAGCTCTTCACTCTGCGACTGAAGCTCCTCGTTCTGTACGTCCAGTTGCTCGTTCTTAACCTGTATTTCTTGCTCCGCCTTCTTGCGCTCGGTGAGGTCACGAAATACCGCTCTGCTTCCTGCATACTTACCGTCGTTACCGTAAACACCAACAGCCTTTAGCTCACCGTATATATCCTTTCCATCGTTTGTCGCAAAAGTAGTATCAAGAGCAATTTTCCCATTTGTAATGAATTGGTCCCACTTTGGTTTGAAATCTTTACCCAAAGCTTCTTTACTTAGAAGCTGAGTAATATGCATTCCAATCATTTCTTCTTTAGAATATCCTAAAGTCCTAGCCATTGCTTCGTTCACATAAGTGATGTTTCCATATTTATCGGCAATAAGCATTAAATCACTTGCGGTTTCCATAAAAGTTCGGAACTTTTCTTCTGATTCTTTTAGCGCCTTCTCCGCCTGCTTACGTTCGGTGATATCCCTGCCAGTGGTAATGAAGCCAACCGGATTCCCGGAGGCATCTTTTAGCAAATTCATATTCAATTCACAGAGGAAGACAAAGCCGTCCACCTTGAGTAGGGAGGCTTCGATGCTCCTGACAAAACCTTTCTCTAGCGCTTTTTGGTCATTAACCATCGTCTTCTCACGATCAAAAGGGGCAACCAATTCTAAGACATGTCTGCTCAATATTTCATCTCTTGAGCTAAATCCGTGCATCTCCAATAATCTATCGTTGACATCGACAATGACACCATTTAAGTCCGTAACTACTACTCCGTCGCTGACAGCTTCGAACATGCGACGGAGCTTCTCCTCTGACTTACGTAATGCCTCCTCTGCATTCTTGCGCTTGGTAATGTCCCTGCACACGCAGAAAATCATCTTCTCTCCCGCGAATACAGTCCCGTTGGTGCTTATTTCAACGTCATAGATGGTACCATCCTTACGACGGTGTTGCGTCTCGAAGTGGTCGCCGGTCTCATCAACACTCCGAATCATCTCGAGCACTTGCTCACGTGTAAATTGAAACTCCCAATCCCACACGTGGAGCTGAAGGACTTCCTCGGGGGAGTACCCGAGCATCACGGCAAATCGCTGGTTAGACTCATATACCCTGCCGTTCTGATCAAGGACAACAATCCCGTCTCTGGACTGCTCGATCAGGATACGACGACGGACAGCTTCGTCGGTCAGCGCCTCCTCCATCTGCTTGCGCTCGGTGATGTCACGGACAAATACAAACATTTGTCCCCCAGCGACATCGAGATAATTTACGCTTATCTCAACATCAATAATCTTACCGCCTTTGCGTCTATGCCGGGTCTCAAATCTGTCGTAACCCTGCTCCATTGTGTTTTTAATGTGTTGAGCCATCGCCTCAGGGTTTTCTGCAGCTTCTATATCGGGTATGGACATTGTAAGCAGCTCTTCTCGAGTATAACCTATCATCTTACAGTATGAGTCGTTGACTTCAAGCAATCTACCCCCCAAATCGGTGATCCAGAAGCCATCGAAGGCTGTCCTTACGATTGTCCGATATTTCTCCTCCATCCACTTCCACTCGATGACGTCTGGAGAAAGTATATCTTTTGTCCCTCTCTTAGCCATTCTTACCAGCCCCTCCCTCCCTAGCATCAATTTCGGCAATTATGTTTTGCATACAGAGCCCCAATCTGCTATTTAATCCCTATTTATGCCTATTGTAGCACAAAGACAATAAAATTGCCAGTAGTCAACTGCGACAGCATATAACATGCCACCCCTGGCTGGAGCGATAGCAGTTTACGTGATTAGATGCTATCATAAGGGAGTAAGTTAAAATAGAGGTGAAAAAGTGCGAATCAAGCTCGGTTTTTGGGGTGGAGCCCGTAACGTAACGGGTTCCCAGTATTTATTGGAAACTAATAACACTAGAATTCTGGTGGACTGCGGGCTCTATCAGGAAAGAGACTTTAGACACAGAAACTGGGGGCCTTTCCACGTTCAGCCCCATACCCTGAACGCTGTTCTCCTGACCCATGCGCACCTTGACCACTGTGGCCTGCTGCCCAAACTGGTTCGCGATGGCTTCCGCGGTAAGATTTACTGCACTGCTGCTACCGCTGAGATAGTCCAAATTATGCTGCTAGATTCGGCAAAGCTGCAGCAAGAAGACGCGGAATTCAAAAGCAGAAGGCATCAACGGGAAGGCAGAAGCGGGCCCTTCCCTGAAGTTCCACTATACACTGTTGATGATGCTACGAACACCATTCCCCTATTATCTCCGGTAAAATACGAGGAGCCAGTTCATATCACTGATGGGTTTGACGCCACTTTCTTTGACGCCGGCCATGTTATCGGTTCGGCAATGATAAAGGTCACGGCAAATCAAGATGGAGAAAAAAGGACAATTCTATTCTCAGGAGATGTTGGCAGGCAAGACAAACCAATAATCGAGGACCCGACCCTCTTTAACGAGGCGGATTATGTTTTGATCGAGTCTACCTACGGAGATAGGTTGCACGAAAATTCGGAGAACATAAGTGATAGCCTTGCTGAAATTGTCAATTCTACCCGAAAAGCCAGGGGGAATATAGTTATCCCCAGTTTCTCTCTAGAGCGAGCCCAGGAAGTAATGTGGTATTTGAATGAATTGCTGCTTGCAGATCGTATACCACACCTGATGGTTTTCATTGACAGTCCTATGGCAGTGAGCATTACGGAGGTATTCAAAAATCATCCTGAAGTGTTCGACGAGGATATGAACAAACTAATGCGCAAAAACAACTCACCCTTTGATTTTCCCGGTCTAAAAATGGTACGTACCGTAGATGAATCAAAAGGGATTAACCATATAGCAGGAACTACCATCATAATAGCCGGCTCAGGAATGTGTACTGGCGGAAGAGTCAAACACCATCTCGTAGCCAATATTTCCCGTAAGGAAAGCACGGTACTCTTTGTGGGGTATCAAGCGATAGGCACACTCGGTAGACACATTGTGGAAGGAGCTAAAAAGGTAAGAATACTGGGGCAGCAATATCCTGTCCGGGCAAGGATAGCCCAGATACATGGCTTTTCTGCCCACGCCGATAGGGATGAGCTTTTGAAATGGATTTCCGGGCTTAAGAAGGCACCAAGGCACGTGTTTATTACTCACGGGGAAGCCAAGTCAGCCATCAGTTTCGGCGAGTTCCTGCATAAGAAAACCGGTTGGGAGGTATCAGTACCAGAATACGGAGCAGAAGTCTTTCTGGAATAATAAAGACTTCTTACCATCAACAGCGATATGCGTATCTTAGGGAGGGAAACATGACAAATGGATATGAAATAAATGATTTAGCCAAGGAAGAATCCTGGCGAATGTTCCGGATAATAGGAGAGTTCGTGGAAGGCTTTGATAGGCTGTCGGGTATAGAGCCCGCAGTAACTATCTATGGCTCGGCTCGACTCAGAGCAAATGATAAGCTTTATGTCCAGACAGAAGAAATAGCCCATCGGCTTGGTGACATCGGCTTCTCAATTATAACCGGCGGTGGGCCTGGTGTAATGGAAGCAGCCAATAAGGGTGCCCTCAAAGCCGGGGTTAAATCAGTCGGACTTAACGTTGTTTTACCTGAAGAACAAACCTGTAATTCCTACACCACGAAGTCAATAACTTTTAGCCACTTCTTTGTGCGTAAAGTTATGCTGGTAAAATATGCTGCTGCTTTCGTTATCATACCCGGTGGCCTAGGCACTCTTGATGAACTGACTGAAGTGCTAACCTTGATGCAAACCCACAAGATAAAACCATTTCCAATAGTATTGTTTAATAGTGAATACTGGGAAGGATTTCTGGCCTGGCTAAAGGACATTGCTCTCGCTAAAGAGTTTATCTCCGAAGACGATTTAAATCTACTGAGGGTTTGTGATAATCCTGATGAAGTAATTGAATCTGTCCAAAGATGGTACCTGAAGCAAGAGATTATTGGTAGGAAAGCATTCCCTAACTAAAGAAACCTGACATCTGGCCTGGTCTCCCGGATCACAAAGTGGATAGTGGGGTAGAGACTCCCACAATATTTGAGATGGGCTTACTATGTTGGATTTCCTAGCCCAGTACTTTTACCACAAACTCAATACGGTTGAGTGCCTCATCTATGTCCGCAGCCCCAACCATACGATGAGTGACAGCTCGTATTCTCTGTCCACCACGGGGTAATAGCCCAACACCCTGAGTATCTATGCGCTGGGTAAGCTCAGATGCGGGGATGCCAGATGGTGATTCAAACATCACAATGTTAGTCTGAATCTTTTCTGGGTTAATGATGATACCGGGGATTTGAGATAAGCCGCGGGCTAAACGCAGAGCGGTAGCGTGGTCCTCCGCCAGACGGTCGACCATTTTCTGGAGCGCCACCATGCCGGCAGCGGCAATGACCCCCGCTTGGCGCATCCCTCCCCCAACCATCTTACGCCACTTACGGGCCTTCTCCACAAACTCTCGCGGTCCACAGAGGAGAGAACCCACGGGAGCGCTGAGGCCCTTGGACACGCAGAAAGAAACGGTATCAGTCGCATTAACCAACTCGCTGACAGGGACATCTAAGGCAACAGCAGCATTGAAGATGCGGGCACCATCCAAGTGAACCGAAAGGCCATGCCGATGAGCCAGTCCGGCAATAGCCGATGTGTAATCTGGGGTTAGGACAGCGCCACCGCAGCGGTTATGAGTATTCTCCAAACACAGGAGCATAGTCTGGGGGGCATGTATGTTCTTCGGCCGAATAGCTACCTCAACTGCACCAGGGTCAATCCGACCGTCCTGGTCATTCGGAAGAGTGCGCATAACGACGCCTCCTAAAGCAGCCGCACCTCCCACTTCGTACCAGAACATATGGGCCTCACTACCCATGAGAATTTCATCTCCAGGGCAGGTATGAGTCAAAATCGCAATGAGGTTACTCATAGTGCCACTGGGGGTAAAGAGAGCGGCCTCCTTCCCCGTCATCTGAGCCGCCAGCTCCTCCAGACGATTGACGGTGGGGTCCTCCCCGAAGACATCATCCCCCACCTCAGCCTCATACATAGCCTGACGCATCTCCTCCGTGGGCAGGGTTACTGTATCGCTACGCAGGTCGATTATCTTCACCTGGGTCACCTCACTTGTTTGTTCTTTGCTCCCTCTATACTATCACATCTGTGTGACAAATATGCTTTAGTACATAACCTCAGGGCCCAACCTACCTCATACCAACCCAACCACTACCCCTACACCTCGGGCAGGTTTCCAGACCTAACTTGTCGGCACGGGTTGCCGGTGCCTTCGGATTAGCCAGGAAAGGGAGTTTTTTGGGGACTTTCCCCGTTCCTTTACAGTCTGGACAGGTGGCCAGTATCATCCCTTTGGCTCTCGCCTTTCGCCTCTCTGCTCCCATCATCACACCTTTAAGAGGTCAACACTCTTGTTCTCCGCAAATATATTCCAGCCACACCACTCAAAACCACTGCACCAAACACTGTTGCCATAGCACAGAATAGAGTAGCATCATACCAGAAACCCTGTGGGAACAGCATTATCAGGTAGTCCGTGGCAGGGTCAAGCAGCCAGAACGGATTGGCAAAGCTAATAAGATGAAACTGCAAGAATAGCTGGTCGAAGCCCAGCAGTGCACCTAGTCCCAGCGCCAGCATCAGGGCAAGGGTAACACCACCTCCCTCAACTACCCCCCACGCCAGCCGCCGCCAGTATCTACGCTTCCGCCAGAAGAGACCGACTCCGGCATAACCCAAGGCATAAACCAGTAACCCCAGTAAAACCCAGTAGTCCAGCCAGATTAATCCCTTGACATCCTTGAGATGAATCACCTCCCGCTGATTAAACAGCTCGAATGGCTGGCCATCTTTTACCACGGAAAGACTGATATACTCCTCATCTGAGTTAAAGTAGCCAATTAACCCCCTGGCTGCTTTTTCCAGTTCCACCTCAGCCAGACCCGTGGTCTGCCCGACACTGTATTTCTCAAAGCCATATTCATACAGCCAAATACTATTTACGGCTACACCAATGCTAGCCGTCAGTAGCAGCACCGGCAGACAAAGTATAAATAGCCACTGTGCAGTAAGACGAAGAATTCTCACCTTTACCCTCTTTCACCCTACCCAAATTCTACACAGTTAAAGAGAAAAAGAACAGTAGTACCAACTCGCTAGTTTATTGGCGCAGCTTTGGGGGGACGAACCAGAATGGCAGATACGAACCCCACAAAGCTGATAACGGCAACTGTTGCAAAAGCTGGCGTATATGTGGTAGTAGCGTCATAGATAGCCCCGGCCAACACTGGCCCCGCAGCCTCAGCAATCATGCCCACAGGAAATATCAACCCCAGAATCTGAGCATAATGGGTACGTCCGTAATACCCCCCAACGAATGTGGGAAGGGCTGTTATCAATCCCCCATAGCTAATCCCAAAGAGCGCCGCGTAGACATAAATTAAGGTCAGGTTCCTAGTCGTTAATAAGATAGCCAGTGCAATCAATTGAACTGCAAAACTGGCAATCGCTAAATGCCTTACCTCAAATCTCAGTGCTAAAGCTCCGAATCCCAGCCTGCCTACAATACTCATCCCTGCAAGCACGCTCAGGGACATAGCTGCTATTATAGGGGTAAAACCCACGTCCTTCAGATATGCTACCTGATGCGCTGATATAGTGCCTATAGCAAAGAAGTTGGCTGCGCTTATGGTCGTGATTAACCAGGTAGCAGGTTTTCGTATGGCCTGCTTCACTCTCCAATCTACCGGGCTCTGATAGACTATTGAATGATAGCTTATCCTTTCCTTCTCCATGACTGGTTCAATAGATACCCCGTCGGGAACTTGCCCCAGGTCCTCCGGTTTGTTTCTGACAAGAATCAGCCCGCCAATCACAACAGTAAACGTGAAATATATGCCAGCCAAGGCTACCCAGGACATTTGCCACCCGATGGTAGAAATCAACCATGTTACTAAAGGCGGAAAGAGAAACCCACCCAAACCTCCAGCAGCTACAACTAGCCCCATTCCCAGGGAACGTTTCCTAACAAACCAGTTGTTGACTACTGTGGTGCAAGCCATATATAGCCCAAAACCAACTCCTAGTCCAGAGAGACTGAAAAAGAAGTAAACATGCCAAGCTTCTTGCGCCAGAGACATCCCCGCCAACCCCAATGCAGCAAGTAAGTTACCAAACACCATGTTTACTCTTGGGCCAAACCTAGCAATAGAAGCCCCTATCAGTGGGCTGGGTAACCCGACACAAAGCATACCCAGGGAAAGCCCCCCAGCAACTGCAGCCCGACTCCAGCCAAGGTCATCACACATGATTGGTAAGAACACCCCATATGTGTAGTAGAAGATGCCACAGCTGCCAAAATACACCAGCGCCGCCCCCGCCAGCGCCATCCAACCGTAAAAGCCCCCGTCACTTCTAAGTGTTTTAGCGTTTCTCATCATATTCGTCATATCCGCTTCCCCTGACCTGATTGCCCAAGATTCCTCTAAAACTACTAGAGAGGAAACCGCATCTTGTCGGCTGAGCAACGTGGCAGCTAAAGCATCTGCCTGCATAGTAACCCGCACTGAGCAGGCATAGGTCCGAAAGACTTGGTCAATTATACTTCTGCAATGTATGTTTTAGCAACCCAGACATGACTGATTTACAGACTGTTTGGGATAAATCCAATCCTGGGAAAAACCTGCATAATACCCCCAAAAAACTGCCCCTGTGTTATAATGTTAACGAATTTGAACCGCTAGAAGGTGATATGTTTACTCATCTCCATATCCATACCGAATATAGTTTACTTGACGGCATGTGCCGTATTCCCCAACTGCTTCAGCGAGCCAAAGAGCTGGGTATGAATAGCCTAGCGATAACTGACCACGGGGCTATGCATGGCGTTATTCAGTTCTACCTAGCAGCCAGGGAAGCCGGCATAAAACCCATTATTGGTTGCGAGGTTTATATCGCTCGAAACAGCCGCTTCAGCCGTGATGCCAGTGATAAAAAACCCTACCACCTTATCTTGCTGGCTAAGAATCAGACTGGATACCATAACCTCATTCAACTTACTACCAAAGCAAATCTTGAAGGTTTCTACTACAAGCCAAGGATAGATAAAGAGCTTTTAGAAGAGTATCACCACGGGCTTATTGCCTTCTCAGCTTGTGTTGCCGGCGAGATTCCCCACCTTATTCGGGAAGGGCTCCTCCAAGAGGCAAAAGAAGCCGCCCTGTGGTATAAGCAGACATTTGATGACTTTTACCTGGAAATACAGAGACAGCCCATTCTTGAGCTGGAGCCAATAAACCAGGTGCTCATCTCTATGGGAAACGAACTTGATATTCCATTAGTAGCAACTAATGATGTCCACTACATAAACCAAGAGGATGCCCCGGCTCATGACCTGCTGCTGTGTATTGGGACGAACTCCTCTATCTATGATGAGAAGAGAATGAAAATGCCCGGCGATTTCTTCTACCTCAAGAGCCCACAGGAGATGGCAGAGCTTTACCATGATATTCCTCAGGCAGTGGAGAACACCGGGCGCATTGCTGAAATGTGCAACCTTGAGCTTGAATTTGGGCGCCTCCACCTCCCAGAAATAGAACTACCTGAAGGTAAGCCGGCTGACCAGTTTCTAGCCGACCTCTGTTATCAGGGTTTACCCCTATATTACTCCCGCTCTACACCAGAGATAGAACAGCGACTTAACTACGAATTGGAAGTAATTAAAAAGACCCAGTTTGCTAACTACTTCCTGGTTGTCTGGGACCTTATCTCTTTTACCCGAAAACAAAACATCCTGTTCGGAGTCAGGGGTAGTGCTGCTGCCAGTATTGTCCTCCACTGCCTGGGCATCACCGCTGTTGACCCTATTGAACATAGGCTGGTATTTGAGCGTTTCCTCAACCTGGAGCGGCGAGAGATGCCAGATATAGACCTGGATTTTGAGGATGACCGCCGTGACGAGGTAATCACCTACGTATCCCACAAATATGGACCTAACCATGTCGCCCAGATTATCACCTTCGGC
>CAZNEL010000017.1:0-23412 GCA_964572285.1 uncultured Dehalococcoidales bacterium
TGAAAGCATCTAAGTGCGAAGCCCACCCCAAGATGAGATCTCCCATCCCTGTGTTCGCACAGGGAGTAAGACCGCAGATAGACTATCTGTTTGATAGGCGGTAGGTGTAAGGGCAGTAATGTCTTTAGCTAAACCGTACTAATGGTCGAGGGCTTGATCTGCTTCAGAGTTGATATTAGTTTGAGACACGATTTAGAGAGAGGGGCTGAAATGCCTCTCTTTTTTGTTTGGAAATAATTGTGGGTATTATTATCCGGTGATATAATGGCTGGCAAGGAGCTTTAAGGATATATGAAGTATGGTTTTATATTTCTATCTCTGATTTGGTTGTTTTTACTTTATCTGCTTATTTCAACGGTGTTAGAACGTGGTCTGCCAGCGAATCCGATTTACTACATTTCCGCAGCTTTCGGAGTAATCATTGGATATATACTTAGTTTGATGGATAAAATGAGAGAAAAGATAGTAGCTGCCTATCAACGTTTGGGGATGACGATAGCTATAGTTATTATTGTACTACTTCTAGTAAGTTTTGCTTTTTCCTATTCAGGTAATGAAATTATCAGGCTAATCGGTAAAGGGTATTATTTCTGGTTTTTCTTTTCTATGACAGGATTCTGGGGATATTCTAGTTTTAAAAAATGGCGTATTAGTAAAAAACGATCGGAGTCTGGAGAAATTACTAAAAATACATCCTAGATTATGGCGCTGTTCTTATATCTTTTCCCACCCTAGCCGCCCTCGCGGGGTCTGCGGTTTATTCTTTATTTGTGACCTATCCCCCTGACTCCCCAAGGCAAACGGGTAAATTTATGATATAATTAAAGATATGGATATACCTTCTTTTGATTTAAGTATGTCCAAAATATAATTCGGAGGTCTATTTTGTACGAGATTAATTATAACTGTGGAGAAATCCACTAGGAAGAACCCTAGCAAAAGCAAGATTTGGTTATGCATCCAGACTTGCATTATGCTAGCCACCATTATCCTTCAAGTGATTCAACTGATAACAAGATAATGGTGGACTGCACGAGGGAGCGCAAGCTCCCTCGTGCTTATTTCTTTAGATTATTACTTTCTAGTCTTGTGGTTTTATTTTTTCTTCTCCTTATCATCTCCTCACCAATCAGCATTAAGACCCCAGCAGTAATCGCTAATGGCCAGTTTATAGCATTCCAATTCGCTCCGCTTAGGCCGGTTTGGGGTAATTTTGATGCTATTAGAGCGATTGGAAGAGCTAGGAATATTATGCCTAGTATTACTCCGACTGCGAATAATAGTATCCCAGTTATCTTCACTGGCTTTCTCCTACCGTTCTCTTATTACTTTTATTCGTGCATCACTCCTCTTTTTTCTGCCGTCTTCGTTTTTAATTGTTCCTTTTTTCAATCCCAATTTTTTCTCAAAAGTCCCAACTTTCATATCGCTTCTAGGTTTTCTACTTTTAGCCATTTTACAAACCTCCTTTCTTGTTTTGGTATCAGAAATCTACCCCGTTATCTGGCTTTTGTCAATGGTTTAAGGCAGTCCAAGAGAGGCGGAAGCCCCTCTTACTTTCCCCCCCCCTCTTTTTGAAATCTCGTAAGGATAGGGGAAACGGGGGGGTGAGGTAGATAAGTGTATTGTAAAACCTAAATTGGAGATAAGACAGGGTACCCACTTTTCTTTTTTAATATAGTGTGCTAGAATGTATTTGTCTTCTGGTGGTTAGAGCGAGGTGGTCCCACCCGTTCCCATCCCGAACACGGCAGTGAAACGCTTCAGCGCAGACGATACTGAGGGGGCAACTCCTTGTGGAAAATATGCCACCGCCAGAAGGCTTTTGACCTTTGGCCCAAATTGCTTTAGAATATATAGCGAGCTAGATATACAGCTAAGTAATATTGCCATGGGGGGGAAGATGGCTAGCCGTTTCGAAAAATTCACCGAGAGAGCTCGCCGGGTTCTTACCTTAGCTCAGGAAGAAGCACAGCACTTTAGTCATAGCTATATCGGTACAGAGCATATTTTGCTTGGTTTGGTGCGGGAAGAAGAAGGGGTAGCGGCTAGAGTTCTGGTCAACCTCGGTGTAGCCCTGAGCAAAGTACGCTCGGCAGTAGAGTTTATCATCGGGCGTGGCGAAAAGCCCGGTAGCGAAGAGATCGGGCTCAGCCCCAGGGCTAAGCGGGTTATAGAACTAGCTATAGACGAAGCCCGTCACCTTGGTCACAATTACATTGGCACCGAACACCTCTTATTAGGGCTACTGCGCGAGGGAGAAGGAATAGCAGCCAGCGTATTGGATAGCTTTGGTATCACCCTTGAGCGAGGACGAGCGGAAGCAGTTCATGTTCTTAGTCAAAGCACAGGTACGCTAAGACCCAAAGCCACACGTACTACCAGTCGCACACCGGCTCTGGACCAGCTAGGTATAGATCTGACTGCAGCCGCCCACGCCGGAAAACTTGACCCCGTTATCGGACGGGTTAAGGAGATTGAGCGAGTGATTCAAATCCTTAGCCGTCGGACTAAAAATAATCCAGCCCTTATTGGTGAACCTGGGGTAGGTAAGACAGCCATTGTTGAAGGCTTGGCTCACCGTATTACTGCTGGTGATATTCCCGAAACCCTGGAGGGAAAGCGGCTGGTAACGTTGGACGTCGGCTCTTTGGTAGCCGGAACCAAGTACCGCGGCGAGTTTGAAGAACGGCTAAAGAAGATAATCGATGAAATAAAGACAGCCGGTAATTGTATACTCTTTATCGATGAGTTCCACACTATAGTGGGTGCTGGAGCGGCTGAGGGGGCGGTGGATGCGGCTAATATCCTCAAACCATCGCTGGCACGAGGAGAGTTGCAATGCATTGGCGCTACCACTCTTGACGATTACCGCAAGTATGTAGAACGGGATTCAGCTCTGGAGCGCCGTTTCCAACCCATCCTGGTAAAAGAGCCATCCGTAGACGAAACTCTAGATATCTTACATGGTATCAAGGAACGCTACGAGGAACACCACCGCCTGACAATAAGTGATGAGGCGCTACGTTCAGCAGCAAACCTGGCTGCCAGATACATACCCGACCGTTTCATGCCGGACAAGGCTATTGACCTGATTGATGAAGCAGCTTCAAGAGTACACATCCGCCACAGAACGATACCTATTACCCTGAAAGAAGCCAGGCAAGCTGAAGATAATGTACGTAAAGATAAAGATGCGGCGATGTCGACACAGCAATACGAGTATGCTGCCGAGCTACGTGAGCGTGAACTCCAACTAGTAGAAAAAATCAAGAAGATGGAAACCGAGTGGCATGCCGAACAAGAACAGGTGAAGCCGGTGGTAACCGCTGATGATATATCTGAGATAGTAAGTATGTGGACAGGAATCCCGGTGGTGCAACTAACTGCCGATGAGACCAAGCGCCTCTTGCAGATGGAAGAGGTATTGCATAAGCGTATTATTGGCCAGGATGAAGCGGTAAGTATCATAGCTAAAGCAGTCAGGCGAGCCCGAGCCGGTCTCAAAGACCCGAGGCATCCTATCGGCAATTTCATCTTTCTTGGTCCCACCGGTGTCGGTAAGACAGAGTTGGCCAGAGCCTTAGCCGAGTTTATGTTCGGCAGCGAGGAGACATTAATCAGGCTTGACATGTCTGAGTTTATGGAGAGGCACTCTGTCTCTCGATTGGTTGGTGCACCACCGGGTTACGTGGGCTATGACGAAGGTGGGCAGTTAACCGAGGCGGTAAGGCATAAGTCATACTGCACAATACTGCTAGATGAAATAGAAAAGGCTCACCCCGATGTTTTCAATATACTACTGCAAATATTTGATGATGGACACCTGACCGACGCTAAGGGTCGGCGAGTTGACTTCCGCAACAGTATTATTGTTATGACCAGTAACGTAGGCGCTGAGTTAATCAGAAAAGGTAGCACCATCGGTTTTACTGTTCATGACGAGGCCAAGACCCAAGAGGACTCCTACGATAAAATGAAGGATAAGCTCATCGGGGAACTAAAGAAAACCTTCCGCCCCGAGTTCCTAAATCGTATTGACGGGGTGGTAGTGTTTCACTCTCTGACCAAGGAGCATATCCGGAAAATAGTGGATTTGATGCTAGCCTCAGTAACACAGCAACTGGCGGAACGGGAAATAAAGCTAGAGGTAACCGAGGCAGCTAAAGATTTATTGGGTGAGAAGGGTTATGACGAAGTTTTTGGAGCTCGACCTCTACGCCGAGTGATTCAAGATATGGTTGAAGATAAGCTCTCGGAAGATTTACTCCGGGGTAAATTTCATGCCGGGGACTCAGCGGTTGTTGATGTGGAAGGGACAGAGATTGTTGTGCACCCAGCAGCGGTAGGTATTACTGAAGTATAAGAAACTGCTATAAAATATCGGGCTATTCGTGAACAACAGGCTAACTTTTCTAAGACGGGGCGGCAAAACCGGAATACCAGGACACCGCCTTTCTGTTTTGCTAAAACTGGCTAATAATTAGTAAATAGAGGAGTAGACTAGCGAGATGGATGTGCTCTGGGGGCAGGCTCTACAGATTGGTGGTGTTGGCTTTGCTACCGTCTTTGTATTATTAATCCTCTTAGCCATAGTCATATGGCTCACTGGAATAGTTCTTGGTAAAATCTATGCTGGCAAGAGTGAAACTACCAGCAAGAAGAAAGGAGATTAGAAAGTGGCTCAAGAAGTGGTAGAGGTTCCCATAACCGGTAAGATCATTGAAGTAAGTATCAAATCAGGGGACGTGGTTAAGGAGGGAGATGTGCTGTGCCTGTTGGAATCGATGAAAATGGAAAATCCTATATTGGCTCCGGTGGGTGGCACTGTCCAGGAAGTGAAAATCGCAGTCGATCAGGTAGTTAGCCCTGGTGAGATAATAACCACTATTGAATATTAATTACAAAGTTGGCGATTGATGTTTGGTCTTTTTGAAACCGGGTTTCAGTTTTTCTATTGGGGCAATTTTCTTATGCTCCTCATTGGTGGGGTTCTAGTCTATCTGGGTATTTCCAAGAAGATGGAGCCCTTATTATTAATACCTATAGGCTTCGCTATAATCTTGGTTAATCTTCCCCTCGGTGGTTTGATGGATTACGAGTTAAAGATAACAAATACCACCGATATCCCAGCCCATGTTATCAGTATAGATGTAAATGAATCCACCAGGATTGGGGAGGATGATGTTCTCCTAACATTAAATACCGGAGAGGTATTAGCTCCGGTTCACGGACGAATCAAGGAAGTCTTAGTTTCTCCAGGTGATGAAATTCAGCCTGGCGAAGTATTAGCAGTAATGCTAACCACAGCACAGACACCACTACCCATAGAACCGGTAGGGTTGCTTGCCAGATTATTCCAATACGGCATAATGTGGCAGATAATACCACCCCTAATGTTCCTCTGTTTGGGAGCACTAACTGACTTTGGCCCAATGATAGCCAATCCCAAAACCCTACTGCTAGGTGCAACGGCTCAGTTTGGTGTCTATTTTGCCTTTTTTGCTGCGCTAGCCTTCGGATTCTCCATCCCAGAGGCCTGCTCTATAGGGATAATCGGAGGTGCCGAAGGTCCAACTACTATTTATGTCACTTCCCTTCTTGCCCCCCATATTATCGGAGCTACTGCGGTAGCCTGTTATACCTATATGGCACTGGTACCCATCATCCAACCGCCAATAATAAAATTGCTCACCACCAAGAAAGAGCGAGCAATATACATGAAACCACAGCTACGTGAAGTGTCAATACGAGAGAAAATTCTGTTTCCAATAACTTCGGCAATTATTGTTATCCTATTTGTTCCTATGTCAGCCCCTCTTATTGGCTGCTTCATGGTGGGAAACCTGTTTATGACCTGCGGTGTTACCGACCGGCTTAGTAAAACAGCACAAACTACATTCATAGATATCCTGACCATATTTCTCACATTATGTATTGGTGCTACCATGACAGCTAGTAATTTTCTCCTGCCGAAGACATTGTTAGTACTCGTTCTGGGAGTAGTAGCCTTTGGCACAGCTACCGCTGCTGGTGTTTTAATGGCCAAACTCATGAATCTCTTTTCCAAGGAAAAGATTAACCCCATGATAGGTGCTGCCGGAGTATCGGCTGTACCCATGGCAGCCAGAGTGGTGCAGGTAATGGGGCAGAAGGCAAATCCCAAGAATTTCTTGCTGATGCACGCTATGGGCCCCAATGTAGCTGGAGCTATTGGGGCAGCTATCGCTGGTGGAGTGTTCTTGGGTATGGTAGGCTGATATTAGCTTCTGTAAGTCACCTCTTGCCTTATTGTTCAAAATAGAATAAAGTTATTCTGTGGTCAGAGCAGATAAACCTCATACGAGAACCATCTTTGTCTGTCAGCAGTGTGGCAAGGAAAGCCTTAAGTGGCTGGGGCGCTGCCCTAGTTGCCAGCAGTGGAATAGCTTTGTTGAACAAGCAGTAGTCACCCCAACCACCTCCCTCTCATCCAGTTCTCTATCTAACCTGCCACAGGAGTTGTCTCAAGTAGAGCTTGTAGCCGCCGACCGCTTCCCACTTCCTCTGGCCGAGTTTAACCGGGTCCTGGGTGGAGGACTGGTATCAGGCTCTCTAATATTGATAAGTGGTGACCCCGGTATTGGCAAGTCTACTCTACTACTCCAGGTTTCAGCCTTGATAGCTCAGGCTCAAGGTAAAGTAGTCTACGTTTCCGGTGAGGAAACACAGCATCAGATAAAACTCAGATCAGAACGCCTGGGAATAAGCGGTGAGAAGCTCTACCTCATGGCTGAGACTGACCTGGAAGCTATCCTCAGCCAGATTGAGCAGTTAAAACCCAGCCTGGTGGTTATTGATTCTATTCAGGCGGTTTACCTCCCTGAACTGGATACAGGAGCAGGCAGCGTAACCCAGGTGCGAGAGTGTACCCTGCGGCTGATGCACTGGGCAAAGCAAAATTCGATACCTACTTTCATTGCCGGGCATGTAACCAAAGATGGAGCCATCGCTGGCCCACGGGTTCTGGAACACATAGTTGATGTAGTACTCTATCTTGAGGGTGAACCTTTTAGCGCCTACCGACTACTGCGTAGTGTGAAAAATCGCTTTGGCTCTACTAATGAAGTGGGCGTCTTTGAGATGAAAGGTAAGGGTCTGATAGAGGTTGATAATCCATCGTTGGCATTCCTGTCACAACGAGGAGATAATACAATAGGCTCAGTCGTAGTGCCTACTCTTGAAGGCACCCGACCACTGCTGGTAGAAGTTCAAGCCCTGACCAATCCTACCAGCTTCGGCTTGCCTCGACGCACCGCCAATGGGGTTGACTTCGGCCGGCTGCTACTGATTACCGCTGTGCTGAGTAGACGGGTTGGACTAAAACTCGGTAATCAGGATATTATCGTCAATGTTACCGGTGGCATCAAAGTTAGCGAGCCGGCAGCCGACCTGGGTATTGCGTTAGCCATTGCCTCCAGTTTCCGTGATATGGGTGTTGACCCACAACTGGTAGCAGTAGGTGAGGTGGGACTGGGTGGTGAACTCCGAGCCGTCTCCCAACTAGACCGGAGAATGAATGAGGCTGCCCGATTGGGCTTCAAGCGATGCCTGATACCCAAGATTGGTGCCAGGATTTCACCTCCTAAAGGTATTGAGCTTATCCCGGTCAGCACTTTGAGGGAAGCCATAGGGGTGGGGCTGGTGAGGGGGAAGCCAAGAAACAGAGCCGATTGAAAGAATAGTGAGAAAGAAATGATAGAGAAGCATGTACTGCGTGCTCTTATTTTAGAATTTCTAGGTCGTACGCCACAAACACAAATTGTTGATGCCATCAATAATGTGGAAAGGTTGGTTGCAAAATATGGACTCTTCCCAAGTTCGGATGATTGCCAGCGCCTCAGTGTCGAATACAAATATTACCAGCATAATAACCTAAACCCCGGTGACAATCTCACAATCAATGAGATCATTTGGGACCTTATCCTAGAGCGTATAGCAACGCCTGGATTTGATGCATCAAATCCAGATTTACCTTTCTTTAGACTTACTGAATTTGGTCAAGATTATATTTCTAAATCAGCCCCTCATTACTATGACCCAGATGGCTACATAGAATCCTTAAGGGGAATAGTCCAAAATATTGATTCTGTTATTGAACAGTACATTTTTGAAGGTCTGAATTGCTTTAAGCGGCAGCTCTTTTTCGCCTCAGCAGTCATGATTGGTGCAGCAGCGGAGAAATCAATACTACTACTGTTGCAAGCAATCACCGATTCCATGAGCAATCCAAGCAGTAAAACAAAAGCAGCTCGATTGCTAGATAGACCAAACCTGCCAGAGATTTTTGAGATGATTAGGAAAACAATTGATCCGCTTATTAAAGCAAAGACCATTCCTTATTCTGTTCATCAGGGTTGTACGGAACACCTGATATCACTTTTCGAGATGATTCGTGTTCAAAGAAATGATGCAATTCATCCTATATCGGGACAGGTCGACAGGGTTAAGGTTTTTCTATCGTTACAAACCCTATCAACAGCACTTGAGTCTATTTACAAGCTGATTGAGTGGTTTAAAAGTAATACCATTTCATAGAGAATATTAGGTTGAATAATGATCATCGTTATGTAAATCTTGTACAGATGGTCTCTATATTAAAGAATTAGAATACCCTTCTCGCTGAATCTTTCGGTAACTACCAACGAGCACACAGCATTGACGTGGTGTTAGCTATAGATTATTATTAACTACACGAGTTTATTTAAAGTCGTAACCATGAATTGATGAAGCAGGGGCTAATGAAGTACCATAGAATCTTCCCTATTCTGTTATTAAGCATTATCCTATCACTGGTGACAGCGTTCCCCACCACCCCGGCCTATGCTGGTGAGAATATTCATCTCTCACCTGAGGAAGGCGAAATCGGTGATAAGATTGATATTGAAGGCCATGGTTTTAATGCTGATACAACACTCCGCATCTATTTTTCCAGTGACGAAGCCGATGATGGCGATGACATTGACACTGAGGTTACTGCCTATGAAAGTACGGGAATAAAATGGGCTAATGCCGATGGTGAGCTCATCACCAGTTTCACTGTGCCCAGCGAACTTACCGATGGCGAACATAGCGAAGATGTGCACGGTGGTAATTACTATGTTTATGTTACCTACCACCACAGCACCACCATATTAGACGTTGCTGAATTTACTGTAATCGGCGGTGAGATTGAGATAAACCCCGAAGTAGGGCAAGTAGGTACTGAAGTCGAAATTAGCGGCAAGAGATTCGGCATCGGTCAAGAGATTACTATTGACTATGATAGTGATGGTATTGACATAGCCAGTGGGGATAAAGAAACCAATGACGAAGGTACGTTTATCTGTACCATCATCATTCCGGAAAACACTTTTGGTGACCATACTATAACAGTCACCGATGAATCTGGCAATGAACCCACAGCCGAGTTCAGTGTAAAACCTAAAATAACCATAGACCCAACCTCAGGAGCGACCGGTGAGATAATAAAGGTTAGTGGCTTCGGCTTTAACGGCAGAGACCCAATAATCCTCACCTTTGGTAGTTATCGAATTTCTACTACGTCGTTATCCCTAGATACTAATGGCAAAGGTAGCTTCACTGATAGCTTCGTGGTACCTCATTATGCTATCAGTGGCATCAGTAAAATAAGAGCCAGTGATAGCTCACGCAATTCGGCTGAGGATGAGTTAACCATTTTGGCTGGCATTAATATAGACCCAGCTACTAACCAGGCTTCACCCGGGCACGCTGGCCTGGAGCTCACCATCTATGGTACTGGATTTATTGCCGAGACTCCAATTACCATCACCTACGATAAGGCCACTGTAGCTACAGTTACTGCTGATGCTAAGGGAAATTTCTCAACTATGTTTACCATGCCACCCAGCGTTGCCGGGAATCATACGGTAACTGTCACTGATTTTACCAATATCCTGACGTCCAACGTCACTATGGAATCAGAAGCACCACTGATACCAGTGCCATTGCTACCCGAAGTAGCTACCACAGCAGGAGCAGAGATACACTTTGACTGGGAAGATGTTAGTGACCCCAGTGGTATAACTTACACCCTCCAAATTGGGACTGATACTGAGTTCACCACAATAGTTCTCGAGCAGACAGGACTGGCTCAATCCGAATACACCATCAAAACAGAAGAAAAACTAGAGCCAACTGGAACCAATGCCCCTTACCATTGGAGGGTAAGAGCAATAGACGGTGCTTCTAATGAAGGCGAGTGGACAATCCCGATGTTATTCTATGTTGACTATTCCCAAGAAGTAACGCCTGCTTGGACTCTGTATATCTGGATAGGACTTGGGGTACTATTACTTGGCATCCTTGGTTTCTGGGTATTCAGAAGAATCAAAAGATAACAAGACTTCCATATCTTGCTGTGGTTTCATTCTATCGATGGGAAAACAGGAACAGGGGCCAGTAAATATTTGCTAATTATGGTTTTGTTTTTAGACTAATCTGTATTTCCTTACCATGCTTAGTAGCCTGTTCCACCAATGGTATCTCTCCTAAAACATTAACCAAAGGCGTTGGTTTTCTTGCCAATACAGTAACTCTGATACCTTCATCCACCGAGCCACTAATCAATGCCACACGCAGGTCTTGGACTTGGTGTAAAGCCTCTTCTAAGTTCTTCATCTGTTTCGAATCTACCGGTGGCAGTATTGTCAGTTCCACCATTCCTTCATAAAGCTCAGCACTGACTCTCTCCTTAGTCTCGTCGGCCTCCTGTTTATCCTTCTCTTTAGCGGCTAGCTGAGCTTCTTTATTAGGCTGATCCTCAGCCTCTTTTGCCCTTTTAGCTTCCTCAGCCTCTCGCTTGGCTGTCTCCTTAGCCTCTTCGGCTTCTCTCTTAGCCTTCTCTCTGGCGGCTAGCTCAGCTTCTTTCTTAGCCCTGGTCTCAGCCTCTTTAGCCTTTTTAGCTTCCTCAGCCTCTCGCTTGGCTGTCTCCTTAGCCTCTTCGGCTTCTCTCTTAGCCTTCTCTCTGGCGGCTAGCTCAGCTTCTTTCTTAGCCCTGGTCTCAGCCTCTTTAGCCTTTTTAGCTTCCTCAGCCTCCCGCTTGGCTGTTTCTTTAGCCTCTTCGGCTTCTCTCTTAGCCTTCTCTCTGGCGACTAGCTCAGCTTCCTTCTTAGCCCTGGCTTCAGCCTCTTTAGCCTTTTTAGCTTCCTCAGCCTCCCGCTTAGCTGTCTCTTTAGTCTCTTTGGCTTCCCTCTTAGCCTTCTCTTTGGCGACTAGCTCAGCTTCCTTCCTAGCCCTGACCTCAGCCTCTTTGGCTCTTTTAGCTGTCTCTTTAGCCTCTTCGGCTTCCCTCTTGGCCTTCTCCTTAGCCTCTTTAAGTTCCCCTTTTATCCTCTCCTCAAGCTCCCTGAGTTTCCTCTTTGCCTCAGCTGTATTACTCACTGGCCTAATCTCCTAAATATAACAACCATATAAATTGCGGGCACACCATAAGGCATAGCTGTAATGGCTTCCCACATATAAAACCCTTAACTCTAGTATAAAGATAGTTAAAAACTCTGTCAATTGCTACCGGTGATTTGTTGTCTTAACCCTTCGGCAGAATTATTTCTCTCCACAAAATGGCTTAAAGGTTTCTCCAAGAACTCAGAGTCTCTGCCATCTTGCTGTGTAGTACTTTTTCGCTACTTAACATAGCCCATTTAGGTGATTGCGTTGGGGAGTGAGATAGGTTATTGTAGTAATAGATAAGTTTAGTAGTAATAGTTAAGTTTAAGGTAGTTTAAACTAGAAAGTAGATATGGCAAACCATAGTGGCATAGATGGTATGTTGACCATAAGCGAAGTAGCCCAACTGCTTAACGTGCACATCAACACGGTAAGGCGGTGGAGCAATCAGGGAATACTAAAGTCATACCGCATCGGGTCCCGGGGTGACCGCAGGTTCCGGCAGGATGACATTGATGGCTTCCTGGTACAGGGAGATAATGATATAGGAGTGAAGAAAGAGAAGGCCTCATTTGACAGGCTAGATACCAGAGTGTGATAATAATCTACTAGACATAAGATAAATACTCAGCTGGGAGGTAGTTGAGTGAAGAATATTTTAGTAATGATAATTGATAAGCAGGCTTTTTTCAGGGCTGGTGTATGCCAGGCATTATCTCAACAACCTGATTTCGAGGTACTGGAAGGTGCCCCAGATGACAATCCGCTAGGAATAATTGAGGAAAGCTCTCCAAATGTGGTACTACTCGATATTGACTTTCCTTCCCTCAGTGGGCTTAAACTGGGCAGACAAATTATACGGCGCCACCCGAATATTAGATTAATAATGCTAAGCACCAACCTTGATAATGGAGAGCTTTTTGAGGTTATTAAGACCGGAGCTGTAGCTTACCTAAATAAGAATACTACGGGCGAAGAGCTGGCTAGTGTTATTAGACAAGCCTGCCGTGGCGAATACCCCATAAATGATAGCCTTCTGGCTAAACCCAAGGTAGCCGAGCATGTATTAAGGCAATTTCAGGATATAGTATCAATGGGGAAAACTATGGAAACTATAACTGCTCCCCTTACCCACAGAGAGGCACAGATCCTGAACTATATTGCCGACGGCAATTCAAATAAACAGATTGCCAAGGTTCTAGAAATCAGTGAACAAACTATTAAGAATCATGTAAGTTCCATCCTTCGTAAGTTAAATGCTAATGACCGGACCCATGCTGCCGTGCTGGCTATACGCCACGGCTGGATTTCAGCGGAGGAAAAATCCTAAGATTTTCGCAGTAATTTTATGGGCAATAAATTACCATAGCTTAAGATGAATAAGTAACAAAATGTAGGCATAGACAATTTTGGTAAGGAAACAGTTGGAAGTGTGAGTAATATTCTTGACTTTCGTAAACTGGTGAACTACACTACTACACTGCCTGACTGAGTGAAACAGGAGAATAAATGCCGGAAGGCAAAGTGCAACAACAATTGGAACCTAAGTTGGAGCTAAAAGACCAGGTTATAGAATACCTGAAAAATCAGGGGTATAAAATAGCCGAGAGGGCTAATCTCCGTGGTAAATCGGGTGTTGAGCATACCCTTGACATACTGGTAGAAAAGGATGATGGCTTTATTACCTATACCATGGCTATTGACATTACCACCAGCGATGACAGGGAAGCAGAATTGACTACCGTTTTCAACCTGGCTAATAAAACCTACGATACTGGCATTCATGACAGAGCTCTTATTACCTTGGCTGAACTTAGCCAAGAGGCCAGAGAGTTTGCCCAAAAGCAACGAATCAAGATCTTTGATGAAAACCAGATGGCAGCATTATCAACTCTAAAGCCTGTGCAAATAGCTAAACCAGATGAACTTTTCAGGTTTGAGACAAAGCCCCAATTACTGGACTCGCTAGCCAATCGCGGCTATAGAATTGAGGAAAAAGCCAAAGTTCGAGGCAGGTCAGGGGTTGACTTCACCTTTGATATACTAGCCTATAATGACGATGGACAGATTGGGCATAGCTTGGGAATGGATATTATTAGTGGGGAAGGAGAGGTCAACCTAGACCAAGTAACCCTATTTGATACTAAAGCCTACGATGTCGGCATTGATAACAAAGCCATTTTGGTATCACCAAAGCTCAGCCCCGAAGCCAGGCAATTTGCTCAACACCAACGGATAAAAGTCCTTGAGTTAGGCCCAAAGCCATTTTCTGAATTCCTTGATACTCCACAAAAGCTGCCCCAACCTGAAGAGCAACTAACTAAGCCAGGTAAACCAGAAACTAAGCCGCTAAGACTTTCACCTCAGCCTGAGGCATTGCAGCTCATCCCTGAAGTGATGGCAAGAAGATACAATGCCATACCCTTGACTATCTCTGGTAAGACATTGCAGGTAGCTATGGCAGACCCAGCTGATATCTTTGCTCTGGAGGCTTTCTCTGCCCAGAGCCAAAAAAGGATTAAGCCTATAGCCGCTAGCTCTAAAGAAGTCAGAAATGCCATTGACTTAAACTATAAGGGCTATGGTGAGATTGAAAGGGAGATTTCTGATATCTCTATCTCTAGGGGACCAACTGATGAGGCATTTGCCATTGATGCGACTGTTGATGCACCTATAGCTAAAGCGCTTAACCTTATTATTGATGAGGCGGTTAAAGCCCGGTCTTCGGACATACACCTTGAGCCAGATGAGGGTAGGTTAAGGATACGCTACCGTATTGATGGTACTCTTCAGGATATGATATCTTTACCTTTAAATATACATCCGGCTCTTATCTCCCGAATTAAAATCTTAGCTGATATGAACATTGCTGACCATCATCGTCCCCAAGATGGTCAATTCTCTACCGAGGCCAAAGGGCGGCAGATAGATGTGCGAGTGGCTACTGCCCCTACCGTCCATGGCGAGATGGGTGTATTACGCCTTCTTGACAAGTCGCTGGCACTTATAGAAATGTCTGGGCTTGGTTTCCTACCCGATAGTCTGGCCAAGTATAAAGCTATGCTCAAAGTTCCCTATGGCATGATTCTAATTAGTGGCCCTACTGGAGCCGGCAAAACTACTACTTTATATGCCTCAATCAACTCTCTTGATGTGATAGGTAAAAACATCATTACCATTGAAGACCCTGCCGAGTACCGGTTTAAGGATATCAATCAAATTCAGCTCAATCCTCAAGCTGGTATTACCTTCGCCAGCGGACTACGGTCTATACTTCGCCTTGACCCTGATGTGATAATGGTGGGTGAGATACGCGATGTTGAAACAGCCAATATAGCTATTCAGGCAGCTTTAACCGGTCATCTAATGCTGTCTTCTATTCATGCCAATGATGCCACCGGTGTCCTGTTTCGTCTCCTCGACCTAAAGGTGGAGCCCTTTCTGATAGCCTCAGCAGTCACCGGCGTTGTGGCTCAACGGATGGTACGCCGCATTTGCCCCGATTGTGCTCACCTCATTGAGGCTCCTTTGGTAGAGCAAATGGCCTACGAACAGGCAATGGGGGAGAAGCAAACTGAATTTCTGTATGGTACCGGCTGCAAATCATGTAGCTATACTGGGTACCAGGGCCGGACAGGAATCTTTGAGATTCTAACAATGAGTGATAACATAAGAATGATGGCGACTCGTAATGCCAATACCAGTGATATTCGAATCCTAGCACTAAAAGAGGGTATGACATCTATGATGACTGATGGCATGCGTAAGGTAAAAGCCGGTGTTACTACCCCCTCGGAAGTGCTACGGGTTACCTACTCTCCAGTCTAATGGTTTGGAGGCTAAAATGGACTATGCTTATGTAGCCTATACTGAAGATAGAAGATTGGTTAAAGGCAAGCTTTCTGCTACCAATGAAGAAGCGGCCACCAATCTATTGAGCTATGGCGGCTATCAGGTGGTTAACCTCAAGAAGATTGTTCCCTTTTTCAATACAGAAAAGCTGGTTGCCGCCTTCACCCGGATAAAGCCGAGAGAAATAATAATGTTTTCTCGCCAGTTGGCTTTACTCCTTGAGTCCGGCACTGATATTGTTACCTCGCTGGACCTATTACAGAGCCAAGTAACTAATCGCACACTGAGGGGGATGCTCGGTGAGGTAGCCTCTAATATTCGTGGTGGTTCCTCACTATCAGCGGCTCTAAGTAAACATCCACGGGCCTTTTCTTCGGTCTACCACCGGGCAATAGCTGCCGGTGAACAAGGTGGCAATCTGGAAGTGGTGTTACGGCAAATGGCTGATTATATAGAGAGGGGTGTCAACACTGAAAAAAAGATTAAAGGTGCCCTGACCTACCCTATTATTGTGGCTCTTGTCGCTATTGTAGTGATACTTTTATTGGTTACCTTTGTTTTGCCCACTTTTGTCAGCCTGTTCACTGCCTTTGGAGCTGACCTACCGTTAGCCACCAGGATACTCATTGGGCTTACTGACTGGCTTGGTAGTTACGGGCTCTATCTTTTTATAGTAATAGGCGCGGCGGTTGCTGTAACTCTTATTTACATGAGAACTCCAGCCGGGAAATACCAGTTGGATAAACTATCACTCAGGTTACCAGTACTTGGGCGTATTTTTCTCCTTAATGAGCTTTCCCGCTGCTGCCGGACCATTTCCTTGCTATTCAAGGTGGGTATACCTCTACCGGAAATTTTGGTTATGGCTGCCCACGGCACTAGCAATAAGGCTATGGCTGAGGCACTGGCTGGGGTTCAGCAGGAGCTGGTTAGAGGTGAGGGTATCTCTCGGCCTATGGCCAAGAGGAGTCTCTTTCTTCCCTTGATGGTGCAGATGGTTAGTGTTGGTGAGGAAACGGGTAACCTTGACAATACACTAGCTACGGTAGCTCAGAGCTATGAGACCGACGCTGATGATAGAACTAGCTCTGCTGTAGGGCTTATTCAGCCGGCTATGATAATTGTTATCGGCTTAATAGTTGGCTTTATCGCCATTGCCCTATTCAGTGCTATGTATGGTATCTATGGTCAGATGGGTTGACCAGGAGGCGAGTTATGATAAAAAATGAGAAAGGTATGAGCCTCATTGAGGTGCTAATAGCCCTGGCTATACTGGGCTTGGTTGCGGCTGCCTTTCTTAGCGGCCTGGCTACTGCCTCCAGGGCTCTTATTATTGCTGATGAGCGAACCACTGCGGAAAGCCTGGCTAAAAGCCAGATGGAATATGTTAAGAGCCAATCATATGCTGATTCCTACGATGACTCGGTTCCTTCTGACTATACTGACGCTGGATATTCGGCTACGATTGTTGTTGAGCCTTTACCTGACCCTAATGACCCTGGCAATGACCTAGTTGATATCCAGAAGATAACAGTAACCGTTGACCATCACGGTAAAGAAGTAATTACATTAGAGGACTATAAGGTAGACCGGTAATGTTTAGCAGGCTAAAGAAAATAAATAAGAACCAGAAAGGCTTTACGCTCATTGAGCTAATAATGGTTATTGCCATTACTGCTCTTATTATCGGTGTCATTGTTATGAGCATTTCTCTGTTATTGAATGTAAGTGCCCGTAGCGACAACCACATGCTCGCTGTTCGCCAGGTGCAGAACGCTGGCTATTGGATTAGCCGTGATGTTCAGATGACTCAGCAGGAGCCTGTTATTGTGAACGACGGTGGTCAGCTTGAATCTATCACTTTGGCCTGGCAGGAGTTTGGTACCACGGACGCTAACGATGCTACTTTGCATGAGGTTACCTATACTCTCCTGGTGAATGGAGACCTTAAGCGAAGCCATTCGGTCAATGGTGGCGATCCAACTGAGACCCTGGTAGCTCAATATATTGAATCTGGCGAGACCAGCTGTGTTTGGGATGACGATGCGGATAAGCTTGTTCTGACGGTAACTGCTTCCGTGGGCACCTGGCCGAAAGTAGAAAATGAGACCAGGGTATATGAAGTTATCCCTAGACCGGACTCAGTCAGCTAGTTATGGCGGTGTAAGGAGGGGCAAATGAAAAGGATATTGAATAAACCAATAAAAGACGAGACCGGGCAGGTCTTCATTCTAGTCCTGATTCTGCTGCTTTTGGGCGGGCTTATCATGGCGCCTCTGCTGGGCTTCATGGGCACCGGGCTTAAAAGTGGTCAAGCCTATGAGCAGAGGATGGCTGAGGTTTATGCCGCCGATGCCGGCATAGAGGACGCCACCTGGAAGATAATGAATGACCAATTCCCCGCTGCAGAAGACCAGCCATATCACCTGACGGTGAATGGTAAAAATGTTGCAGTCTCCATGTCGGGAGAAGACGATACGGAGATAACCCTGCTTATTAACCTAGAGGTTCTGCCCGATAACCCATCGAGCTATCTTAAGGCTAAACCTCAGGCAAAGTGGCTAGTGATTTACGTCCCCGAGCCCAGTACCGCTGGTGTCTACGATACCTACCGGATCACGGCATTCTATAGCTCGGACCAAAAGAGAGACCTTCTGGGCGCTGGTTTCTGGATTCACCAGTACCTTGGGGAAGCCACAGCGATAGATTGGGACCCCAGTACAGATCAGTTCCTGCCACCAATGGACTTAGATGGTAACGGGTTTATAGGAGACCAAATAGACATAAACGGGACGGTTATAGACGAGAATAACATTATCACAAGACCCCTGATTACCGGGTATGAGAATGACGACTATCCCTATCCAGTGCGTACCGCAGAATTCCTAGCAGGTGTTAGTAGGGCTTTCATATGGGAATGGAGTCCGAGCCAAGAATCCCCTAAATTCGCTGAGCCAAGCGACCCTGTTTTCCTCCGGACTCAGAGATTTGCCTTAGACCCGCCGATTATTCTTGGCGAAAATGAGAAGTTTCCACCAAATGTAGCTTGGATGGACACACAACAAGAGTGTATCTCTATTAGCCACACCGGTGAGGCAGTCAGCATCAGTCCAATAATTGCTATAGCTACAGACCCGGCAACTGGCAAAAGCACCACGATAATATCCCATGTATTTACTCAGAGCTTCCCAGATGGTTCAGTAGCTATAACCATTCTCGCCTGGGAATCAAGTGTCCAATAGGAGCTATTTACATTGTGGTCTTTTTATTGTAATGTAGATATGTTAAGATAGTTATGTGCAGGTTGGTAACAGGATAGAAGAGGAGTAAATAGACTAATGAAGTTAAGTAGGACAGCCTGGTTAGTTCTGATTATTGGTATCTTTGTTATTGCCATCGGCAGTTTATACTGGCTATATATGCAGGATGGGCGTGAGCAGGAGCAGCTAAGCCAGACGCTGTCGGTGACTCAAACCACCCTGCCTAAGCTCGCTTCAGAAAGAACAAATTTGGAAGGCACCCTGACTGACCTGGAAGACAGGCTGGCTCAAGCTATATCACAGCTGAGGGTAAGCAAAGCTGTCTTCCCTGCCTCTGTGCAGAGCATTGAGATAGATGAAATGTTATTTGGCATTGCTGATAATTGGAGCCTGGAGATAACCAATCTCACAGCGACGGAGCCGAATGATACTCCGGTTTCGCCAGAGATAGAGGATATCGAGGCAGAAGATATCGAGGTAGAGGATGTTAACTACCAGCTTACCTCTTTTACCGTTGAAATGAAGGGGCAGGTATCCGATATTCTTGGTTTTTTTGACTCCGTAGTCAACCAGCGTGATTTTACTACTGCTGCTGTAGAGTTGGTAACAATAGTGGTTCCTGAACCGGTAAGTGAGACAGAGAGAGCGCTATTAACCGCAGACGAGATAGAAGACAGGGAGACACCGACAGCTACCATTAACATTGTTATCTATGCTTATAAAGGTGAATAAATTATGGCTACTACTTTATTTATTGACGATTCCAACATCAGACTGCTAGTCACCAAAGGCAAGCGAGTGCAAAAGTGGGCACGCTTACCGCTGGAGCCAGGCTTGGTCAGAGACGGGGTTATCCTCGACGAAGACCAGGTAGTTGACCAGCTTAGAGAGCTATTTAAGCTGCAAAAGGTAAGTGCCCGGAAAGTCATTGCTGGCATAAGCGGACTCAATTCTCTATACCGCTTAATAACACTGCCGGAGCTACCGGAAGCAGTACGGGCTGAAGCAGTAAGACATGAGGCAAGGCGAGTGATACCAGTATCTTTAGACCAAATGCACCTTGCCTATCAGGCTCTACCTGGTCCGCCGGGAGAAACGCGCTTTTTCCTGGCAGCCTTCCCTCGAAATACAACCGATGCCTTAATCAGGACACTGCGCCAGGCAGGTGTTGAGCCATACCTCATGGACCTGGCACCGCTAGCCCTGTGTCGAACGGCAAATGAACCCAGAGCTATAATCGTTAATGTCTGGTCAACCAACCTTGATATCGTGATTATGGCTGACAGGGTGCCCCAGGTACTACGCAGCCTGTCTCTACCTGGTGAGGCAACATCCTTATCAGAAATGCTGCCAGTTATTACCGAAGAGCTTGAGAGAACTATTACCTTCTATAATTCCAGCCACATGGAGAGTCCTCTGGATTCAACGGTGCCGATATTAATCAGTGGTGACCTGGCTGAGGCACCAGATACCTGGCAAGCGCTGGCTGGCAAAGCAAGCTACTCAGTTTCAATTCTGCCCTCGCCGATAGAGTTCCCCGAAGGCTTTGACCCAAGCCAGTTTATGGTCAATATAGGGCTGGCTCTCAAAGAGCTACTATCGGAAAAGGAAGCAAACTTTTCACTAGTGAACTTGAATACCATGCCTGAGGTTTACCTGCCCAAGGCTCGGCATTTAGGAAGAACCCTTATCCCAATTGCTGTCGCTATTGTTGGTGCTGGACTAACCTTTTACGCTTATACTCTCCTCCAAGGTAGTATGGCTCAAACCGACGCTTTACGTGTTCAACTACCACCTGTCCAGAGCCAGATTGCCGAGTACCAAAAGGAAATAGCCACACTGAAGGAGCAGATTGTACAGTTAGAACCCCAGGTTACGCCACTAGAAGCCACGGCCGGAGTTTTTGAGACTACTTTTGCCAGTATGGTAGAGGTACGAGAACAGATTAACGAGGATTTGAGCCGGATTACTGGCCTGGTACCAGCGGATATAGCTTTGCTCTATGGTGGTGATAAAGTAACTATAGATGCTCAGCGTCTAGACGAGGCTGGGATTGATCACCGTGTTGAGGAAGTAACGATAACAGGAGTGGCTCCGGATGAGGTTGCTGATATTTTTAGTTATGCCAGAGCTTTGAGAAGTAGCGGTCGATTCTCTATGGTTGTTATCTCATCCATAGAGGCCTATGAAGAGGTTATAGAGGAAGAAGGAGTAGATGAAGAAGATTGGGAGACTGTTAGAGGATACAACTTCGTCTTTCTCCTTAAACGGTAGGGGGATAGAGGGGGGATGAGATGGATATTTTTTCATTACTACACACAGCTATATTAAGGAACGCCTCTGACTTACATCTGGTTGTCGCAAGTCAGCCAATGCTGCGAGTCAAGGGTTTTCTGGAATCGATAAATGGCACCGCTCCGCTAACTCCAACCGACATAAGCCAGGCTTTCCTCCAGGTAACCACTCCTGAGGAACGGGAGAGTTTTACCCGGCATCTGGAGCTTGATTTTGGCTATTCCCTATCTGATGGCACTCGCCTTCGGTGCAATGCTGCTCAGCAACGAGGGGCTATCAGCCTTGCTGTACGCCTCCTGCCACCAAAAATCATGACTATTGATGAGCTGGAGCTACCTGAAATATGTAAGGAGCTTGCCCTGAAGCCGAGAGGACTGGTAGTAGTTACCGGACCTACCGGCAGCGGTAAGAGCACTAGCCAGGCAGCGATGATTCAGCATTTGAATGCTAATGAAAGCCGCCATATAGTTACCATTGAAGACCCTATTGAATATGTTCATCCCAGCATTAACTGCGCTATAACACAGCGACAGTTAGGTAGTGATACGCTGTCCTTTGCCCAGGCATTAAAGCATGTCTTGCGGCAAGACCCGGATGTGATTCTGGTAGGTGAGATGAGAGACCTGGAAACGGCGGCAGCCGTACTTTCTATAGCCGAGACTGGTCACCTGATAATGTCCACTGGTCACGCTCCCAGTGCGCCTCAGGCAATAGAGAGGATAATAGACCTATTCCCACCCGACGAGCGCCACCTGGCTCAGGCAAGGCTGGCATCTCTACTGATTGGTGTGCTGTGTCAAGCACTGGTGCCTCGAGCCGATGGCTTAGGGAGAATTGCTGCTGTAGAGATTATGCTGGGCAATCCAGCAGCAAAGAACCTCATTCGTGAAGGGAAAATGTACCAGTTGCCCAATGTAATCCGCACCCACCGGGAGCTAGGTATGATTTCTCTGGATGAGGCACTGGTTGACCTCTACCTCAGACAAAAGATTACTGGCGAAAGCATGCTCGCCTGGTGTAATGACCGCCAGGAAGTAGATAAGCTTATCGGCAGAGTAGAAGTCAAATTCTAGGGGGAAAGGTTAATCATTTAAAGCCTGCCTCCAAGTATTCTGGCTGAATTCTCCTGCCCATATTATATGCCAATCTTATCCCCTTCCCCTTAATAAGAAAGAAGTACAGTTGACATTCAGTTGCTGTAATGCCTTCTTGGTGTCACTAGCTACCCTTGCTTTGTCACACTGTTTTAGGCGGTACTTAAATAACCAGTAGTGAAACTCCTTTAACTCGGTTAGCCCGATTGATTTACGCTGGGGGTAGTTTTTCTCTCGCCGGAAGTGCTTAAGTAGTATTGTTATAGTAGCTCCGTATATTCGTCGATAAACCTCATTGTCGTGGTCAAGCTCTTTATTAAGACCTAGAGTCCGTCTTTCTTTGCGTACCTCCTCTCGCACCGCTAGAATTAATGCCTCCTCCACAGTAACGCCATAAAAATAGTTAAGATATTGACGGTATTTAGTACTGCCAATAAGCTCTTTGAATTTGTTATCGGTCAGCTCAAGTGGAGGTTTCCCGTGAAAAAGGAGGTCAGTCTGTTCATCCTCAGGTAGTAAGTCCTCTACTGTCTGGCACAGGCGTTCTGCCAAAAGTAACCAGTCAAAGGCTTCACTATCAATAAGGTAACGGTAAGTACGACCATTATGAGTTTCCTCAGCGGTTGTCCATAATCCGATAGCCTCAAGCAAGGCTATGTACCAGTGCTTGCCGCTTATAATAGCCTGCCTCAGGTGTCTTATTGCCTCAGCATTACCGGCTGAGGTCAATTGAGAGTGTGGTGATTGTTTATCAAGCGTGGTCACTTTATCTCCTCGGGGAAGTCAACCTTGAGCTTCTCATAGTAGTCAAGCTTGCCGGTGGTTACCAGTTCGGTGATCTTTTTAGTAATTGCCTCCCCCGCCCCGGGGATTTCCTTTAACCTGCCTTCCTTGACCAGTTGCTCCACCTCTACCGGCAGGTGCTCAATGGAGTGGGCTACCTTCTGGTAAGCCCTAATCTTGAAGATATTGTCCATCTTGAGCTTCAGGAGGTCTGCAATATCATAAAATATGGCGGCTATTTCTGAGTTTTTCACCGCTGGTGAGCCTCCCCTTTATCCACTCCCAGTCAGGGTCACCATGATTAAAGAACGACTTAAAATTATCCTTCAGCCAATCGTAGTAATCATCCTCAACATACTGACAAAAAGCCTCAACCAGAGCATCTTTTGAAATATTCGCAGGAATTTCCCAGTCGCCCTCCTCAAATTCATCATCCAAAAACTCCCTAACAACTTCTCTGTCAAGCATGCTTAGACTCCTTTACCACCTCCTTGGTTCGTATCCGAGGAGCTACCATCTGTAATCTCAGGTTTTCATCTTATTAATACAGGACTCAATGTCTTTAAGTCCCTCATAGACATATTTGAAACGCCTCTCGGTCCAAGATGGTGCGTCTATGGTCAGGGTCGTGCCCTTTATGTAGGTATGAGCAAGCTCATTACGACGTTGTTTCAACACAT